>JAFGBC010000042.1 GCA_016933355.1 Candidatus Aminicenantota bacterium | reverse complement strand
CCGCTTTACAAGCCGGGAGGCCTTTGGTAAGATGTTCATTCAACGGCGACCCATGTCAAAAAGAGGAGTATTGGCCGCGGCCGTGCTGGCCGGTCTGCTTTCCCTGGCGGCGGGCGGCCGTCCGGACTGGTCCGAGGCCGTGGACAAGGCGGAGGAGATCGCGGACCTCATCGCCCGGAACTATATCAACCCGCCCGACGCCCGGACGCTAGCCTTCGCCTCGATCCGGGGCGTCCTGGGGACGCTTGACCCCCATTCCTACTTCCTGGACTCCGAGATGCTGTCGACGATGCGGGAGGAATACACCGGGAAGTTCTACGGGATGGGGATCCAGATCACCAAGCAGGAGGACCGGCTCGTCGTCATCTCCTGCATCGAGGGGATGCCGGCCTCCCGGCTGGGGATCCAGCCGGGCGACGTCATCGCCACGATCGACGGCGCGTCGACCAAGCCGCTGTCGAGCTATGAGGCCATGCAGAAGCTGCGCGGGCCCAAAGGCAGCAAAGTCACGATCACGATCCAGCGCGAGGGCTTCGACAAGCCCATCGAGCTCGTCGTCATCCGCGAAGAGATCCCGCTCCACAGCGTCTCCTACGCCTTCCTGCGCGACGACCGCGTCGGCTACATCTACATCCGGACCTTCAGCGAGACGACGGTGGCCGAGGTCGAGGCCAAGATCGCCGACCTCGCGGCCCGGGGCATGACCGGCCTCATCCTGGACCTGCGCTGGAACACGGGCGGCCCCTTTTTCCCCTCGCTCGAGCTCGCCGACGAGTTTCTGGCCAAGGGGTCCCTGATCGTCTCCATCCGGGGCCGCAACCGGAGCTACGACAGGGAGTTCCGGGCCGTCCGGGACGGACAGCAGGAGGGGCTTCCGCTCGTCGTCCTAGTCAATGCGGGCAGCGCCAGCGCCTCGGAGATCGTGGCCGGCGCCGTCATGGACAACGACCGGGGCCTGGTCGTCGGCGAGGATTCCTGGGGGAAGGGACTGGTCCAGACGGTCTTCCCGCTCGGGCCCGACCTGGCCGTCGCTCTGACGACGGCCAAGTATTACACGCCGAGCGGCCGGTCGATCCAGCGGGACTACACGCACCTCGAGGACTACCTGCTGAACACCGGCGTTCAGGACGAGTCGCGCGAGGTCCGCTACACGAAGGGCGGCCGCAAGGTCCTCGGCCAGGGCGGCATTACGCCCGACTACAAGGTCCAGCTGAGGATCAAGCCGCTGACGGCCGAGCTGATCTTCCGGGGCGCCTTCTTCAGCTACGGACGCAAGTTCGTCGGCCGTCAGACGGACCTCTCCAAGTCCTACGTCCTGCCCCAGGACGAGGAGCCGGCCGGGGCGGCCGAAGGCCGGACCGTGCTGAGCTTCGCGTTCACGGCCGACGCGGCGGTCCTCGCCGATTTCAAGGAGCATCTGCGCTCCCTGAAGTTCGAATACAGCCCCGAGCGATTCGCGGAGGCCGAGGACGAGATCCGCACCGAGATCGAGCGCGAAGTCGTCTCCTCGGCCTGGAACCTCGAGGAGGGGATGCGGGTCTATCGGTGCAAGGACCCGGTCGTCCAGAAGGCCATGGCCGTCCTGCCCGAGGCCGCGGGGTTCCTGCGTTGAGCCGGAGTCGGGGCCCGGGGCGGGACGAAGGGGGGAGGGTGCTATGAGGATCATCCTGGCTTCGGACCACGCCGGCTACGGGCTGAAGACGGAGATCGCCTCTTTCCTGTCCGGCCGCGGCTTTGACGTCGTCGACGCCGGCTGCGGGCCGGGCGAGTCCGTCGACTACGTCGATTACGCGGCCAAAGCCGCCGCGGCCCTGGTCCGGGGCGACCGCGACCGCGACCGGGCCATCCTCTTCTGCGGGACAGGCATGGGCATGGCCCTGGCCGCCAACAAGTTCAAGGGCGTCCGGGCCACCCCCTGCTGGACCGTCTTCACGGCCGAGATGAGCCGGAAGCATAACGACGCCAATTGTCTGACGCTGGGCGGACGCGTCCTGACGCCGGCCGAGGCCGAGGCGATCGTCGCCGTCTGGCTGGAAACGTCCTTCGAGGGCGGACGCCACCTCCGCCGCGTCGATAAGATCCGGCGTCTCGAAGACGAGCACTTCAAGTAAGCGAAGGGCGGGAGTTCACGAAGGGAGATCGCGATGACGACGCTGCGGAGCAAGATGGAAGGCCTGGTCGGGCGGGTCGAGGTCAACAACGCCTGGCGCCAGGCGGAGTCCTTCAACCTCATCCCGTCCGAATCGACGCCGTCCCTCCTGGTCAAGATGTGCGAGATCGCCGACGCGGCCGGCCGCTACGCCGAACACCGGACCATGAAGGGGAGCGAGGTCTACTTCTACCAGGGGACGGACTTCATCCGCGACGTCGAGATCGAGGCCGGCCGCGAGCTGGCCGGCTTCTTCGGCTGCGAGAACCTCGAGCTGCGGCCGATCTCGGGCCAGATGGCCAACGAAGTCGTCTTCAAGGCCCTGGTCCGCTTCCTCGTCCGGACGCGGCCCGACGGACGCCCCTCGCGCCGCCTGCGGCTCGTCCTCAACAACGACCTCAACCAGGGCGGCCACCTGAGCGCCCAGCCGATGGGCGCTCTGTTCAACTATGTCGAAGGGGATCCGGCGACCGGTAAGGAGCGGGTCATCCATTTCCCGGCGTCCAAGGACAACCCCTACAAGCCCGACCCGGAGGCCTTGGCCGCCCTCCTGGCCGACCACCGTCCCGAGCTCATCGTCTTCGGGCAGAGCATGTTCATCTATCCGGAGCCCGTCCGGGTCGTGGCCGGGATCGTGAAGGACTGGCCCGAGCGGCCCCTGCTCATGTTCGATATGGCCCATGTCCTCGGCCTCTACGGCGCTTTCCAGGCGCCCCTGGCCGAGGGCGCCGACGTTCTGACCGGGAGCACCCACAAGACCTTTTTCGGCCCCCAGCGCGGGCTCATCGCCGGAAATTTCCCCAAGGGGAGTCCGCTCCATCCGCTCTGGCAGGACATCCGGGGCCGCGCCTTCCCGGGTTCGACCTCGAACCATCATCTGGGGACGCTCCTCGGGCTCCTCGCGGCGGCCTACGAGATGAACGCCTTCAAGCCGGCCTTCCCCGAAAAAGTCCGGGCCAACGCCAAGGCGTTCGCCCGATCGCTCAAGGACAAGGGGATTCCGGTCGAGGGCGACCCGGCCGACGGCTTCACCGAGACGCACCAGGTCCTGATCCGGGTCAAGGCCTTCGGCCCCGGCCAGGCGATCGCCCGCCGGCTCGAGGACAATAACATCCTGACCAACTATCAGGCCCTGCCCGACGACGAGACCTTCCTGGACTCGAGCGGCATTCGGCTCGGCGTCCAGGAGATGACCCGTTTCGGGATGGAGGCGCACGACTTCGACGTCCTGGCCGGGTTGATGGCGGACTGCATCGTCCGCGGCCGCGCCGTCAAGGACGACGTCAAGGCGTTGCGACGGAATTTCCTGGAGATGAAGTACTGCCTTCCCGAGCGGGAGGCGGCCGAACTGGCGGCCCGCTTGTTGCGCAGCGTATTCCCCCGGCCGAGCCTCATCGAGGCCCTGGCCGAGGGGCTCCGGGCGACCGGCCGCTGAGCGGCGCCCGGGCGGCGGTCCGATGGGGGAGGACGACGATGAGAGTGTTGATCATCGGCTCCGGCGGCCGGGAGCATGCCCTGGCCTGGAAGATCAGTCAGAGTCCGCTCCTCAAGAAGTTGTTCTGCGCCCCGGGCAATCCGGGCACGGCCCAGGTCGCCGAGAACGTCCCGATCGCCGATACGGACATCCCCGGCCTGGCCGAGTTCGCCGTCCGCGAGAAGATCGACCTCACGGTCGTCGGGCCCGAGCGCCCGCTGACGATGGGCATTGTCGACGAGTTCGAGTCCCAAGGGCTGCGCATCTTCGGGCCCTCCAAGAAAGCGGCCGAGCTCGAGGGCAGCAAGATCTTCGCCAAGCAGTTCATGGAGCGGCACCGGATTCCGACGGCCCGCTTCAAGGTCGCCGAGACCGAGGATCAGGCCGAGAAGATCCTGAACGCGGGCGTCTTCGGCTTCCCCCTGGTCATCAAGGCCGAGGGGCTGGCCGCCGGTAAGGGGGTTTTCATCTGCCCCAACATGAAGAAGGCCGAGGAGACGATCCAGGCGATCATGGTCAAGCGGCAATTCGGCGAAGAAAACAGCCGGGTCGTCATCGAGGAGTTCCTGACCGGCCGGGAGGCGTCCTTCATCGTCATCTCGGACGGGACGCAGGTCCAGCCGCTGGTCACGGCCATGGACCACAAGGCCGCCTGGGACGGGGACAAGGGCCCGAACACGGGCGGAATGGGCGCCGTCTCACCCTCGCCCTTCATCACCAAGGAGCTCTTCATGCAGGTCGCGAGCTCCATCATCTTTCCGACCGTGACCCGGATGCTGGAGGAGGGACGCCGCTTTCGGGGCGTCCTCTACGCCGGGCTGATGCTGACCGACCAGGGGCCCAAGGTCCTCGAGTTCAACTGTCGCTTCGGCGACCCCGAAACCCAAGCCCAGCTCCTCCGGATGGAGAGCGATTTCCTGGAGCTCCTGCTGGCCGCCGTCTTCGAGAACGTCCTGAGCCGCAAGGTCCGCTGGAGCGCCAGCGTGGCCGGCTGCGTCGTCCTGGCCTCCGGCGGCTACCCGCTCTGCTACGAGACGGGCAAGCCGATCTCCGGGCTCGACAACGCCGAGTCCGTCCCCGGCGTCCAGATCTTCCACGCCGGGACCAAGGTCGAGAACCGGACGCTCAAGACGAACGGAGGCCGGGTTCTCAACGTCTGCGCCATTGACGCCGACCTGCCCGCCGCCATGGATAAGGCCTACCGGGCCGTCTCGGCCATCCATTTCGAGGCCATGCACTACCGCCGCGACATCGGCTGCGAGCGGGAGGAGGGGGAATGAGCGTCGTCGTCTTCTTGGGCAGCGATTCAGATTTCGACGTCATCGAGGAGGGCCTCGAGGTCCTCAAACAATTCGGCGTCCCCGTCCGGCTCGAGGTCAGCTCCGCCCACCGCAGCCCGGAGCGGACGGCGCGCCTGGTCCGCGAGACGGAGGCGGAAGGGGCCCAAGTCTTCATCGCCGTGGCCGGCAAGGCCGCTCACCTGGCCGGCGTCATGGCCGCCCACACGGTGAGGCCCGTCATCGGCGTCCCCGTCGACAGCGCGGCCCTGGCCGGGCTGGACGCGCTCCTCTCGACCGTCCAGATGCCCAAGGGCATCCCGGTCGCGACGATGGGCCTGGGCAAAATGGGCGGGACGAACGCGGCTTTGCTGGCCGTACAGATCCTGAGCCTCGGCGACCCGGGCCTGCGAGACAAGCTCCTCGCCCACCGGTCCCGTCTGGCCGCTCAGGTCGAGGCGGCCTCGGCTAAGCTCCGTTCGAAGCTATGACCTCGGTCTTCTTCCAAAACTTCGGCTGCCGGGTCAACCAGGCCGAGGCGTTCGCCTGGGCCGAGGCGTTGCAGCGCGGCGGCCTGCGGCTGGAGCGGGGCCCGGAGCGGAGCGATCTCATCGTCGTCAACACCTGCACGCTGACCCACCGCGCCGAGAGCGACGTCCGGCGCTTCCTGCGCAAGGCCGTCCGGATCAACCCGGCGGCCGGCCTGGTCCTGACCGGCTGCTCGATCGCGCTCGGGGCGGAGCGCTTCGCGGACTGGCCCCAAGTCCGTCTCGTCGTCCCCAACGCCGACAAGGATCGGCTGCCGGAGCGGGTGCTGGGGCTGGTCGGCGCCTCCTCGCCGGTCCCCGCCGAGCCCTTCCGGTCGCGCGCCCTGCTCAAGGTCCAAGACGGCTGCGATTGCCGCTGCTCTTTCTGCATCATCCCCTCGGTGCGCGGCCGCGGCCGGAGCCTGCCGCCGGACGACGTCCGCGCCCGGGTCCGCCGCTTCGCGGAGCAGGGATTCGCCGAAGTCGTCCTGTCCGGCGTCCACCTCGCGTCCTACGGGACCGACCTCAGCCCGCGCGCGTCGCTGGCCGGGCTTCTCGAGGCGTTGGAGAGCGACGCGGCCGGGATTCCCGTCCGGCTCAGCTCGCTCGACCCCCGCTTCCTGACCGACGATCTTCCGGACCGGATCTCCGCCTCCCGAATCCTCCGTCCCCACTTCCATCTCTCGTTCCAGTCGGGCGCGGACGCGGTTCTCGAGGCGATGGGCCGCCGGATGCCGGCCGCCCGCTTCGGGGAGATCCTGGACCGGCTGGCCGCGGCCGTTCCGGACGGCGCCTTCGGCGCGGACATGCTCGTCGGCTTCCCCGGCGAGACGGACGAGGATTTCGAGCGCACGATCCGCTTCGTCGAGGCCTCGCCGCTGACCTACTGCCACGTGTTCTCCTATTCGGCGCGGGCGGGGACGCCGGCGGCGGTCCGCCCTCAGGTCGCGCCGGGCGTCAAGAAGGCCCGGTCGGCGCGGCTCCGGGATCTCGCCGGCGCGAAGAACCTGGCCTTCCGCCGCCGGCTTTCGGGAAGGGCGATGGAGGGCGTCGTCGTCCGGCGGAGGGGCGCCGGCGGCGAGGTCCTGACCGAGAATTACATCAAGGTCCGGGTCCCAAGCGGGCTTCCCGAGGCGCGAAGCCGGGTCCGGGTCGAGATCGTCGGCGCGAGCGCCGCGGAGACCGAAGGCCGGGTGGCCCGCTCATGAGCGCGATCCGGCGTCTTCCCCCCGGCCTGGCGATGAAGATCGCGGCCGGCGAGGTCATCGAGAGGCCCGCCTCGGTCGTCAAGGAGCTCGTCGAAAACGCCCTCGACGCCGGAGCCGGCGATATCCGCGTCGAGCTGGCCGACGGAGGGAAGGCCCTCATCCGCGTCCAGGACGACGGGCGGGGGATGGACCGAGAAGACGCCCGGCTTGCCTTCGAGCGGCACGCGACGAGCAAGCTGGCCGGGGAGGAAGACCTCGAGCGGATCGCGACGCTCGGATTTCGGGGCGAAGCCCTGGCCAGCATCGCCGCCGTAGCCCGGGTCGATCTCAAGACCTCGGACGGCGGCGGCCCGGGCACGGCCGTCGCGGTCGAAGCCGGCGAAGTCCGGGCCGTCTCGGACATCGCCTTCCCGCGCGGGACGAGCGTCGAGGTCCGCGACCTCTTCTTCAACCT
>JAFGBC010000189.1 GCA_016933355.1 Candidatus Aminicenantota bacterium | reverse complement strand
GGAGCGACGGTCCGCATCCCGCCGCCCGGTTCGGTTCGGGCTGACGACGAACGGCAGCCTTTTGGACGACCGGGTCGTCTCTTTTCTTGAAGAGCATCGCTTCCGGATCCAGGTATCGTTCGACGGCCTGGCTCAAGATCTGTCTCGACGCAAAGGAAGCCGGCGCGTCCTGACCGAACGCATCGCGCGCCTGCTTCGCTCTCCGGCCCTTCAGGTCGAGACGAACTCGGTTTTCACGCCGCGAACCGTTACGTTTCTCTCCGGATCCTTGAAACTCCTCCATGACCTGGGCGTGCCCGAGATCCACCTGTCCCTGTCCAGCCTCGACCCCTGGCCCCGAGCGGCCCTGGCCGAGCTGAGACGGCAGTTGCGCGCCTACGGACGCTATGCCCGGTCTCGACCGGGTCCCGGCGGCCGGCCTCCGCTGGACCTCTTCCGGCCCGCGAACGGAAACGCCGTTTTCATCTGCGTCGCCGGCTCCGACAGGGTCGCCGTGGCGCCCGACGGGACGGTCTGGGGATGTCACCTGTTCATCGATCATTTCTGGGGACGGCGGAGGTCGACGGAAGCCCGGCGCTACAATCTGGGCCGGATCGACCGCTTTCAAAACCCTTCGCCTTCCCGTCTGGCCGAAATCCGGGCGCCCTATGCGGGATTATCCGCGTTCCGGTTCAGGACTCCGGACGGTCCCTGCTGGGCGTGCCCCGACGTCGGCGATTGCGCGATCTGCCCCCTGGACGCGTCGCCTCCCGGCGGCGAGATCGGCCTGATTCCGGCCTGGACGTGCCGGACCGAGAAAATCCTGAGGGAGGCGCGCGATTGGTTCCAGACGATCAGGGCGTTTTGAGCGCCTTGAGCCGGGCCCTGGCTCGGGCGGGTTCGGGAAGGCCGGGATCGGCGTCGTTCCAGAACGAGAGGAATCTCTCGTAGGAGAGCGCGGCGCGCTCCCGGTCGCCGCCGGCCTCCCTAAGCGCTCCCAACCTGTAATGGGCGAGCGCGAAGAGATCGCCCCAGCGGAGGCGTCCGGTCGTCAGAGCGGCGAGGCGCTCGTAGGCCGCGAGGGCACGGTCCGCGGCGCCGGCCGCCTCGCAAAGCTGGCCCAGTCCGTAGAGGAAGAAGGCGTGCTCGTCGACCTGGTCGATCTGGCCGGGGAGGAGAGCGACGGCCCGTTCCTGCCATTCGATCGCCTGCGGCAGGTCGCCCCCGGCTTTTTCGAGCGCAGCCCGCAGTGCCGCATAGTAACGCTCGTGGGCGGGAACGCCCGTCCGCGCGATCAATTCACGCAGGGACGCGGCGAACGCTTCGGCATCGGCCGGGCGGCCGGCCCCGGCCGCCGCCAAGCCAGAGATCATCAGGGCGATCTTTTGCTCGTTGAGAAACCGGACCTGTTTAGCTAGGGCCGCCGCCTCCCTGGCCGCCGCTCCCGCCTCGTCCCATTGTCCGCGGCTGAGCTTGATCTGGGCCAGGGCCAGCCTGGTCCGGGCCGCGTCCGGCGTATGCCCGCCTTGTTCGGCCGACGCGACGGCCAAACCGAGTTCCGTGCTTGCTTCGCGGAAACGGCCCGCCTGAATCGCCGCCAGGGCCGTCCAGCAACGTTGTTGGATAGGGACGGGGGCGTCCGGACCGGCGCCCACCCGTTTGTAGAAGGATCGGGCGCCTTTGAGGTCGTCCTTGAGCTGGAGGATGTTGCCGCTGAGCTCCAGACCGTAGCTGTTAGAGGGGTCGGCGGCCAGCGGCCGCTCCAGAACGCGGAGGGCGTCGTCAAACCTCCGCAGGATCATAAAGAGAAGCGTCCGTCTCCAGGACAGGATGCCGGAATCGGGGAAAAGGGGCAGGCTGGCCTCGACGAGGCTCAGGGCCCGGTCGGGCTCCCCCATCCCGCAATAGACGAACGCCAGGTTTTCCACCGCGAGCTCGGACCTGGGGTTGAGGTCCCGGACGGTCGCGAAGGCGCGCTCCGCATCGCTCCAGCGCTCGAGGTTCCGATAGACGGATCCCAGCAGCATATGGCCCTCGACGTCCTTGGGACGGCGCTCGACGAGGCTCCGATAGCTGGCCAGGGCCTTGTCCGGGGCGTCGTCGAGAAGGGCGGCCGCGAAGCCTTCGATGAGATAGCCCTCCCGCATCGAAACGTGGTCGAGGAGCGCCAAGGCCTTTTGGATCTGAGCCCGCGAGCCGGGGATGTCGTCCAGGTAGTGGGAGTTCTCGGCCATTTTTTTGTAGGCGAGCGCGAACTGGGGGTCGATGTCCACCGCCTTGGCCAGGGCGCGGTTGCTCTCCGCGAACTTCTCCTCGAGATAAAGGCTTTTCCCTTCCATATAATAGCGGAGGGCCTCGGGCGAATCCGTCGTGATCTCGGCCAGATTCCGGTCCTCGTCGGCGGCGATCTCGGCCTGCGACAGCCGGAGGATGGATTT
Source organism: Candidatus Aminicenantota bacterium (assembly GCA_016933355.1). Lineage (GTDB taxonomy): Bacteria > Acidobacteriota > Aminicenantia > Aminicenantales > JAFGBC01 > JAFGBC01. Next base: position 512 of record JAFGBC010000189.1, on the reverse strand, counting down.
GAGCCGGGGCGTCAGGGCATCGATGAGGTCGAAGACATTGTTCCCGTCGGCCTGGGCGGTGTCCGTGATCTCCCTCGCCCCGGCCCTGCGGACCTTGATGTCGACCCGGAAGCGGTCCCCGGCCCGCATGAAGCCGGGGAGGATGAAGTAATCGACGCCCTCGTCCTCGGCGATGCGCTCGAGGATCTCGCGCGAAGGGTAGGGGACGCCGGGCCGGTCCATAGAGTCGAGGACGCTGTGGATGCGGTCGGTGGATAGAACATCGAGATAGAGGGATGCGACCAGGTCGGTGCAGAGGAGCTCTTGGATCGCGCCGCTCAAGTAGTCGAGGGCGGGGTCGCCCGTATGGTTGACCGCTTCGAGAACGGCGACCGTAAAGCTTCTGCGCTGCGACGCCGGGTCCGTCGCCGCCGGCCGCTTGGTTTTCGGTCCGAGGAGCAGAATCCCGGCCGCCGCGCCAAGGAGCATGAGAAGCACCAGAACCCCGCGCAGGAGCCGCCGTCCCGTCGTCG
>JAFGBC010000188.1 GCA_016933355.1 Candidatus Aminicenantota bacterium | reverse complement strand
GTCCAGCACTGGACGGCGATCGGGAATTCCTTGATCCGGACCGCCGCGTAGTCGGTTGCCTGGACGGCCTTGACGACATCGGCCGGCAGCGGCTCGACGGCCGGGGCGGCCGCCCTCTGGGACGGCGCGCCGGTCACGGGGATGAAAGCGAGTCCGGCGATGAGGGATAGGACGATCGGCGTTTTCATGGCGTCTCCTTATCGTTTTTTCTTCCTGGGGTTCCAAGCGCCGCGGGCGACCGCCGGCACGAAGCTCGCGAGCCCCGGCGGCGGGAAGGGAACGGTTTTTCCCCGCTCCGCGCTCATGTAGGCCGCCATCAACAGCTCGGTGACGGCCAGGCCGTCCGAGAAATTCTCCTCGGGCCGCCGGCCCTTCAGGAAGCTTTGGACCATGTGGCGGTTTTCGGCGATGTAGCCGTACTCGGTCGCCTCGTCGGCCACGACGGGCATCAGCCCGATCTCCGCGTTCTGTTTCTCGACCAGGTCCTCGCCGGCCTTGCCCTGGACACGGCGGCTGAAGAAGACCTTGAGGCCCGCGTCGAGGCTGTTGATCTGGAGGGCGTATTCGGGGCCGAGGAGCTCCATGCTCAGCCGGAGCCCGGCGCCGACGTAGCACCAGGACGTCGTCGTTTCGACGACGTAGACCTTGCCCTTTTTGTCCTTGTACTCGACGAGCGACCTGGCGAAGTCCTCGGCGGGGCGCTTAAGGTAGTCCGTCTTCCCCTTCGAGTTCCGGCTCAGGATCTCGGCGTAGGAGGGCGTCTGCCATTTCAGGCAGTTGATGTAGGCCGTGACGCTCGTCGGCCGCAGAACGTCGCGCGCCGCGCCGGGCGGGGTCAGCATGAAGCGGGCCTCCTCGACCGAGTGGCACATCATGTCGTTGAGGACGCCGCCGCCCTGGAGCGTCCCTTCCCAGAACCAGGGCATGTGCGGTCCGCTGTGCTCCTCGGCCGCCCGGGCCAGATAGGGCGGTCCGGCGATGGCCGCGCCCCGGGCCCAGACGATCTCCTTGCCCCGGGTGACGGCCGGGGCGAAGACCTGGTTCTCGAGGTAGCCGTCGAGGAGCTTGGCCCGCTTGACGAGGTCGAGCATGCGGCGAGCCTCGGCGACGTTCCGTCCGAGCGGTTTCTCGCAGGCGACGCCGACGAGCTCGGCCTTGCCGGATTCGACGGCCAGCGCGATCTCCTCCATGACCGCGACCCGGGTGTAGTTCGGGGCGCAGATCCATAAAGCATCGATGGCCGGGTCGGCGGCCATGGCTGTGATGGTTTTATAAGGCTTAGCCTCGCCCACGCCCAGGGCTTTAGCCATGGCGCAGGCCTCATCGGCCCGTTTGCGGTCCGGGTCGTAGACGCCCAGGATGTCGGCGTCCCGGACGCCGACCCAGGAGCGGATGTGGAAGCGGGCGATGAACCCGCCGCCGATGATCCCGATCCCCAGGCTTTTCTTTTTCGTCTTCATCGGTCGGTCCTTTCCGGCGCCGCGCCGCTCAGGCGGCGGCCGTCGTTGTGGTCTTCCTCTCGCGGAAGAAGGCCAGGAAAACCAGGAGACAGACCAGGGTCAGGACGGTCGGGACCAGGAACGTCCCGCGCCAGTCGATGGCCTTGATCGTCTCGCCGGCGGCGTTCACCGTCTCGCTCGTGAAGAGATTCTGGATCCAGCCGCAGAACAGGCTCCCCACGAAGTTACCGAAACCGAGGATGATGATGGCGATCAAGCTCTGGGCCGAGTGGCGGATATCCTTGGGCGCGATGTTGTCGACATAGATGTAGGCGGCCGTGAAGAAGAAGACGTAGCAGAAGCCGTGAAGGGCGAGCGAGGCGATGACGAGCCAGGACGGCGTCCCGATCATGAAGATAATGTAGCGGATCGGCCAGGCCAGGATGCCCAAAGTCAGCGTCCGGCGCATCCCGAACTTTTTCAGCGCCCAGGACAGCATGAAGGCCATGACGAAAATCTCGGCGATCTGGGCGATGGTCATGACCGCTCCGACCGATTTCTGGCTGACGCCGATCGCGGCCGAGGTCAGGAAGGGCGAGGTCAGGACGTAGTAGAACTGGAGCTCGGTCGCCACGACGAAGGAAATAATACAGAAGATCAGGAAGTTGCGGTCTTTGAACATCTTGAGGGCTTCCAAGAAAGCCCAGGGCTTGGTCCCCTTCTTGTTGGGCGGCGTGTGGGGCAGGCCGAAGGAGAGGAGGCCCATCAGCAGGGAGAAGATGCCGGCCAGGAGAAGCGTGTCGCCCTTCACGGCGATGCCCTCCGGAGACTTGGCCAGAAGGCGCCAGCCCGTCAGGGCCCAGCCGGCCGCGATCCAGCCGATCGTCCCCCAGACCCGGATGGCCCCGAACTCCTTCTCGGAGCTTTTGAGGTTGACGAACGCGATCGAATTGGTCAGGGCTAGGGTCGGAGCGTAAACCAGGCAATAGAGGAGCATGAGCCACATCATAGGCGTGAAGGCCGTGACGTTGGCGATCAGGATAAGGACGACGCCGCCTACGAGTTGGAGCACGGCGATCACCTTTTGGGACGGGAAATAGCGGTCGGCGAATTGGCCGCCGATGAAGGGCGAAATGATCGTGGCCAGGGGGAGCAGGCTGAAGATGATCCCCAGCTGGACGCCGCTGAATCCCAGGTTGTTCTGGAGATAGGCGGACAGCACCGGCGCCCAGGACCCCCAGATGGCGTACTGGAGAAACATCATGACGCCGAGACGGAACTTTACGCTCATGGCTTTCCCTCCTTGGGGATTGGATCCGATGACGTGGCCGATGTCATGGTAAACGGCCGCCCGCGACGCGGCGAAGCCAAATATATAAAATTCCCGCCTCTTTTTCAAT
>JAFGBC010000187.1 GCA_016933355.1 Candidatus Aminicenantota bacterium | reverse complement strand
TTGACGCTCGAAGAGCTGAGGGCGGCGTTCGAGGAGATCGGAGAGCCGGGCTATCGCGCCGAGCAGGCGTTCGCGCGCCTCTATCGAAAGGGCGACCTCGATTTCTCGGAATGGACGGATTTTCCGCGGCCGCTCCGGGAGCGCCTCGCCGAGCGGTTCGCCTCGCCTCGCCTCGAGCTCTACGGCCGTCTCAAGTCGAAGGACGGGACCGAGAAATGCGTCTTCCGGCTGCGGGACGCGGCCATCGTCGAAGCCGTCCTGATCCCGTCCGGCGGGCGGGCGACCGTCTGCCTTTCGAGCCAGGCCGGCTGTAAGTTTCGCTGCGCGTTCTGCGCCTCGGGGCTCGACGGCTTCAAGCGGAACCTGGGCGCCGGGGAGGTCGTCGGCCAGGTTCTCGGCGTCCGGGCCGCGACGGGGCGCGCGCCGACCCATCTCGTGGTCATGGGGATGGGCGAGCCGCTCGACAACTTCGACAACGCGGTCAAGGCCCTGCGCATCCTCAACGACCGGCGGGGGATGGGGATCGCCGCGCGGCGGATGACGGTGTCGACCGCGGGTCACGTCCCGGGCATCGCGCGCTTTGCGGCCCTCGGCCTTCAGGTCAACCTGTCGCTCTCGCTCCACGCCGTGACCGACGCGCTGCGCAGCGAGCTCATGCCGATCAACCGGACCTATTCGCTCCGCGACCTGCTGGACGCCTGCGAGCGCTATGTCGAGGGCGGGGGACGGAAGATGACGCTCGAGTACGTCCTGATCCGCGGCGTCAACGACGGTCCGGCCGATGCCGAGGAATTAGCCCGGATCGCCAAGCGGCTTTGGGCCAAGGTCAACTTGATACCCTACAGTCCGGTGCTCGGCCTCTCTTTCCGGGCCTCCGACCCGAAGGCCGCCGCGGCCTTCAAGCGGCGCCTCGAGGCCAAGCGCGTTCCGGTGACGCTGCGCCGCTCCCAGGGGGCCGACATCCTGGCCGCCTGCGGCCAGCTGGCCGCCCGCGTCTAATTGTTTCGTGCCGCTAACGAGACCGGACGGCCGCTCGGCGAGGAAGGGTTCATCAAGGAGCTTGAACCGCTAACGGGAAGAATCCTTAGGCTGAGGAACAGAGGGCGAAGACCTCAGGAGCATAAATTATTCGGGGACACAGATGAGCGGCACTATTTGGAGAGGGTGATGAGGTGGCCGGGCCGAGTCCAGGCCACGGCGGGCTCGATCTCGGACGGAAGTGCGCCTTCGGCGTAGCAGCGCTCGAAGACCTCGTCCAAGCCCTCGACCCAGATGCGTCCGCCCGTCGGCGTCTCCTCGCGGCGGCGCAGGGCGTCCGGAAAGTCGACGATTTCCGGAGCCGAATCCTGCATGCCGTTGATGACGAGGGTTTGAGCCGACGCGGCCTCGATGCCGCAGACGGGCGCCGCCCCGTTCCGGACGGATGCGATCGCGTCCCAGAGCTTCTTCATCGGCTGCTCGTCGGGGGAGCCGTAGCTGCGAACCCTCCCGTCGGGGAAAAAGGCCTTGATGTCCGCGCCCCGTCCCGAAGCCATCACGGTCGCCCGTTCGAACTCGTAGGACAGGACCGGTCCCGGGTCGCGGCGTCCGGCGTGACTCGCTAAAAACAGGATCTCGACGCCGGCGTCCGTCCTGATCCGGACCGCCGCCGTGTCGTAGTTTTCGATCGCGTTCGCCCGGTAGAGCTCGGCGCGGACTTCGACGGGCCGGGCGCTCTGCGCGGTCGCCGGGCCCAGGACATAGAGCATGTTGTGGAGGTCGTGGGCCAGCGCATTGTTGGCCGGGCTGTCCAGAATCCAGCGCCCCGCAGCGTCCTTGATCCGGCCCGCCCATGAGCTCCGCCCGTAATAGGCGTCGTCGCGCGGCCAGAGGTAGAGGCAGCTCAGCCGTTTGGGACGGCCGAACGCTCCCGCCAGGATGTCGGTCTTCAAACCCTGGATGGCTTCGCTGAAGGACCATTGATAGCCGACGGCCACCCAGCCTCCGAAGCGGTCCCGCGCCTCCCGCATGGCTTCGGCCTCCCGGACGGTCGCGGCCAGAGGTTTTTCGCAGAGGACGCGGCTTCCGTACGAGAGGGCCAGGGTGGTCTGGGGGGCGTGGAACGGGATGGGCGACGAGAGGACGGCCAGCTCGGCTCGCCCTCCGGCGTAAAAGTCCTCGAGGGCGGGGACGACCGGAATGCCGAGCGCCTCGAGGTCGGCCAGGCGCGGGCAGCGGCGGGGCTCGGGGTCGGCGGCGCCGACGATCCGGAACGTCCCCTCGTCGGCGCGGTCGAGCAGCTCGGCCACATAGACGCCGCCCATACCTCCGATCCCGGACAGGACGATCGTCACGGGCTGATCCATAGCGAACCTCGCCTCTCAGTAGTCGCGCAGCGCGCGGAGCTCGTCGAGCATGGCCATGTAGTTGTCGTAGCGCGTCCCGACGGCGACGCTGTGGCTCGCGCCCAGGATGAACCGTCCGCCCGGCTTGGCCCGGGCCATGGCCCTTCGGACGTCGCGCCGGCAGTCCTCGGGCGTTCCCCCGACCAGGTTCTCGACGGCGACGCCGCCCCAGACCGCGAAGCGGTCGCCGTAGGCGTCCTTGACGCGGCCGATATCCATCCCGGCCGTGGGCTGGACGGCCTGATAAACGTCGTAGCCGATCTCGGCGAAGAGGTCGAGGTAGCTCCAGACGTTCCCGCAGCAATGCTTGACGAGGCGCTTCCCGAAGCGCTCCTTGACGGAGCGGGCCCGCTCCGTGTTGGCGTCGAGGAACAGCTCCCGGAACATGCGCGGGCGCACGAACGGCCCGGTCCGGTGGCCGAAGTCGGCGCCCCACAGGACGGCGTCGGCGTCGGGGTGGATGAAAACGTCGTCGGCCAGGTTCTGGCGGCGGAGCTCGAAGGCGGTCGCCGCCCGGACGGCGTCGGGGTTGTCGATGAGCTCGGCCAGGCCGCGCTCCATCCCGCCCAGAAGGACGATCCCGACCTCGCCCCCCGACGGGCCGCAGATGAATTTCTCGTCCTTGAAGCGTTGGACGACGGCGTCGATCACGGCCCAGGACTCCGGGTCGCGCCGGGCGGGCGGCGGGTCGCTTTCGTACATCGCGGGCGTGAAGGACTGCGCCTCCAGGATCGGGTCTCGAACGCAGGTGATGTCCTGGGCGGGCCCCGAGAGCTTGAAGACGCGGCCGTAGCGGTCTTCCCAGGTTCCGGCGTCGACGCGGCGCGGGGGCGCATCGTCGCTCTCGGGCGGGAGCTCCCAGGTCGCCATCGGGAAGGTCACGATGTCGAGGTCGAGCTTCTCGTGGAGCTCGATGTGGTCGCGGCGCCAGCTTTCGGCGACCTCGGCCCGGCGCCCCTCCCAAAAGGCGATCTGGGAGCGGGCCTTGGCGCGGAGATAGGTCTCGTGGCCGATGAGCCGCTCGACGGTGTCGAAGTCCACGGCGAATTCGCCGTAGGGAACGCGGTCGGGGATCGCGCCGGCCAGGACCGCCCGCACCCGCTCTTTACCGGTCATCGCCCCTTCTCGAGCGGCCGCTCCAGGAGGTCGGCCTCGCGGAAGGCGCGGCGGCGCGGGTCGAAGAGGATCGTCTTGATCTCGAAGGGGGCGAAGGCGGCCGTCGTCCTGGCGCTCGCGAAAGGAAGCTCGATCCCGACCGTGCGGGCTCGTCCGGTCGGCTCGAAGAGACGGAGGACGAGGCCGCGGCCGGCTTCCGACTTCTTGAGCGCGGTCAGGACGACGGCCGGGTCGTCGACGACGAGGACGGGAGCGGCCGGTCGCCCGCCGCCGGCGGGAGAGAAGGGAAGAACGAACGGCGTTTCGTTCCTCTCCAAAGCCTCGCGTTCGACCCGCTCCAGGCGCTCGCGGGCCGGGCCGGCGGAGATCCAGAGCCGGAACGAGCGTTCGCCCTGGTCGTGGCGGGGGATGAAGCGGTCGGCCTCGCGCATCGCCCGGGCGGCGTCCGGGTCGGCCGCGTAGGCCGGGGCGCGGAGGAGAGACAGGCGCAGCTCGCGTCCGTCGAAATCCGCGCCGTAGATGCCGTCGTTGACGAGGGTCAGGGCCGGTCCGGTCTCGCCGGAGACGAGGGCCAGCCATTTCTGGGCGACGGCTTCGCGGCCGTCCGAGAAAAGCTCCTCGCGTCCGTAGGCGACCTGTCCCCACAGCCGCCAGGCGCCCGGCCGGCAGGGGAGGGCCAGCTTGAGGAAGCGGTCCTTCTCGGCCCAGCGGACGCGGAGGTCGACCTCGATCTCGCTCCCCCGGGCCGGGACCTTGTAGCGCATAACGAGGACCGAGCGTCCGTAGCCGAACAGGGCTTCGACCACCGTCCGGACCGGGCCGGCTTCGATGACGCGGACGGGGGCGAGCGCCGGGACGGTCAGCCCGCAGAACGAAGCGCACGCGGCGGGCGAGAGGAGCGTGAAGGCGCCGACGGCCTTCCGGAACGAGAGCTCCTTCATGGACCAGCAGTCGGCGTCGTCCTCGATGACGAGGGGCTTGAGGGCCCCGGGCGCCAGGGCCTCGGCCTCCCCGGCGCGGTAGCGCTCGACGAGCCCGGTCGTCCGTCCGATGACGAGCTCGAACCCGGGACGAGCGAAGACGATGTCGCCGGTCGTGCCGCCTGCGTCCGGCGCGGGCGGACCCGGCCGCGCGGCGACGCGCTCGAGGCGGCAGTCGAACCGATTCAGGCGCGAGGGGAGGAGGCGGCCGGCGAAGACGACGCGCTTGCGCCATTCGACGCAGAGATTGCTGGCCTCGCGTTCGGGCTGCGCGCCGACGTCGCTCCCTGAACGGCTGATCCGGGGGAGGAGGTAGCCGTCCTCCGTATTGGGCTCGACCGGCTCGAATTCGAAGTCGACGACCGCGTCGAACGCCCAAGGGTGGGGGTTGTAGACGAAGACGGGAATCTCGCCCTCGCGCGCCGGCGCCTCGCCGGCGGCCAGCGCGAAGAACGCGCCGGCCCGGACGCGGGCGGCGATTTCGCGGCCGTGGCCGAGAAGGCGCAGGGCGCTCTCTTCGGCGGCCTCGATCGAGGACCCGGGAAGGATGTCGTGGAACTCGGCCGAGGCCATGTCGCGGAAGGCCTCGTCGAGGGCGTCCTTGGGGTAGTCGGGCGTCAGTCCCAGGGCGAAGGCGGCCGCCGCCGTCTTCTCGGCCGCGAAGAGCTCGTTCTCGAGCCGTCGGTGGGCCTGTTTCACCCGGGCCATCGACGTATAGCAGCCGGGCGCCCAGGGGTTGAGGCTCTTGGCGAAGACGGGAAGCTCTCGGCCGGAGGCGGCGAGCTCCCGCATGTAAGCCTCGGGCGTCGAGTGGACGATGAGCGCGTCCCGGGATTCGGCGGCCAGCGCGGCGAGGTCGGCCAGGTCTTTCCGCGAAGCCCCGCCGCCGTGGTCGCCGACGCCCCAGAGGATGAGGCCCAGCGGCGTTTCCGGGTTGTTCTTCAGCCAGGTTTCGACTTTGGCCCTGGCCCGTCCCAGCGCGGAGTTGTAGTGGGCGGTCGCCCGGACGGCCAGGACGCGCGAGCCGTCGAAACCGGACCAGACGAATTCTTCGGCCGGGAGCGGGCACTCGGCCGGCGACGGCCGGCAGAACAAGTAGGAATCGTAGCCGCTCTTGGCCAGGATCTGGACGAATCCCCGGCTGTGGCCGAAGGGGTCGAGGTTAACGGCGGTCGTCGGCGCGACGCCGAAGCGCTCCTTGAAGTAGGAGCGTCCGAGAAGGATCTGGCGGACGATGGATTCCCCGGCCGGGATGTTGCAGTCGGGCTGGAGATGCCAGCCGCCCATGATATGCCATCGGCCGCGACGGACGAGCTTCCGGATCCGGCGGAAGAGGGCCGGCTCGTAGGCTTCGACCCAGCGGTAGAGGATCGCCTCGTTGTGGTTGAAGACGAAGCCGGGGAATTCGTCGCTGAGGTCGGCGGCGGTCCGGAACGTCGCGAGCGTCTCGGCGGCGCCCTCCTCCCATTCCCAGAGCCAGACCGGGTCGAGGTGCGCGTTGCAGACGAGATGGACTTTCGTCTTGGGCATCGGCGGTTTCCTATTTCAAGGCGATCCTGACCTCCGAGACGCGGGCCGCATGAGGCCAGAAGACGCCCGAGGCCGGCCAGGGGATCCGGCGCCCGTCCGCCCAGCAGGCCGGCCTCGATCCCCGGCCGGTCCGTTCCAGGTGAAGCTTCAGGACGCGGCCTCTCATCGGAAGTTCGGCTTCGGCCCCGTCGAGGCCTTCGGGGAGGCGCGGCCGGAGCAGGAGGCCGTCGAGGCCGGGACGAACGCCGAGGATGTGGCGCACGACGAGGAAGACGATCTCGGCCCAGGTCCAGGGCACGATCCCGACCTGGGGACAGGGCGGGACGGGCCGCGGCCCGTAGAATTCGAACCAGGCGCCCGCCCGGCCGCCCCGGACGCGCTCCAGCCAGTTGAGGACGCGCCAGACGCGGCGGTCGTCTCCCGCCTCGAACAGGGCCCGCGCGACGAACAGCGAGGCGAACGGCCAGGGGCCGGGCGCGTCCGGCTCCGAGCTGACATGATAGCGGCCGTAGCCTCCGCCCGTCCAGCGCTGGTTCCAGAGCGTCTCCAGGTCGGCCAGGGTTCGCGCGGCAATTCGGCCCCTCGCCGGCAGAAAGCCGAGCGCGATCGGCAGCGCCGTAGACGTGTCCGGATCGAGACGATGGCGGCCGGGCGCGAAGAGCGGGACCCCGGCCGCCAGACCGGAGTCCGGCCCGGGGCGGATTTCCCGCTGCACGGCGCCGGTCGTCAGACGCCGCTTGATGAGCCGGCCGGAGTCGATGAGACTGCAGCGTCCGCCTCCGAATGCGGCCCGACGCAGGCGCCAGCCCTCGCGAAGCCAGCGTTCCGCCTCTTTCGACTTGCCCAGGAGCCGGGCGATGCCGGCCGCGCTTCCCAAGCCGCGAGCGACGTAGAGCTGGTGGGCCAGCTCCATCCCGTCCCGGATGCCGTGGGCCGCGTGACGTTCCCAGTATTCGCGCCGGTTATGAAGGAGGCCCGAGGCCGGGTCGCGGAAGGCGGGTTGAAGAGGATATTCGGCGAGGGCCCGGATCCGCGGCCACCAGGACCGAAGGAAGGCGAGGTCTCCCGTCCAGGAGGCGTAGGCGTCCAACGCCGAGAGAAGAACGCCGTTCTGGTCGAACTCGCTCTCCTCGGGCGGCCGGAGGCGGCCCGAATCGAAGGTCGCCCCGTCGGCGGAGACCGACCTTCCGAGAATGCGGCCGAGCATGGTCCGCCCCGTGGAGGCGAATCCGAGGGAGACGAGCGCTTCGGCCATCAGGGCCTGATCCCGGACCCATTCCAGGTTGTACTGCCAGATGCCCCCGTCGACCTTACCCGAGCGGGCTACGACGGAGGGGAGTTGATGCCGGGCGGCCGCGAGCAGACGGTCCAGCCGCGCGTGATGAAAGGCGATCCGTGCCGCTCCGTTCCAGTAGCGGAGGGCGGACGGGGCTGGGACGGCCGAGTCCGTCCAGGCGCAGCGGGCCTCCCGGCGGGGGGAGCGGCCGGCGAGCGCGTAGGCGACGAGGAGGACGCGCTCTTCGCCAGCGCCGACCCGGAGGGTCCGGCCGAGCGTTTTCGAAAGGAGCCCGGTCTCGACCCTCAGCCTGCGCCCGGCGGATGACGCGTTGCGGACGCGAATCGTCCGGATCAGCCGCGGGGTCTTTCGGTCGGGACACTGGAACGCCTCGGTCACCCGCCAGTCCCCGGCCGACCAGGACGCCTCGAAGGCTGGAAGGCCGCCGGCTTCGGTCCACCGGGCGCGGATCCGCCCGTGCGTCGGTCCGACGCGGGTTCGTCCCGCGACGATCGTCACGGCCGTCGCCGTCAGGCCCCGCGCTTTGTCGAGGCTCAGAGCCGAACGCTTGGGTCCCAGGACCTCGGGGTCCATCAGGAGAAGGCCGAGCGGCGTGGCCGCTCGGTCGCTGGAGATTTGGACGGCGGCCTGGATCAGCCCGTTGCCCAGGAAGCCGTACTCGGTGCCGGCGCTGTCGGTCCGGACATCGGGATGTCCGCAACCGGGGTCGTCGGCGTAGACATGCTCCTTCACGTCCATGGACGGCCATTATAGCCCAGCCCGCGCCGCGGAATCAAAACCGTTGGCGTTGGGGCGCGGCCGGGGGGCCGGAAGCGGCGGTCAGATGAAGATCGTGGCGATCGTATAGGCCGCGAACCCGGAGAGCATGAGGGCGAGGCCCAAGAAGATCCGCCGGAAGGTCTTGGGCTGGAACAAAAGGTGGTGCTTGGCGACGAAGCGCAGGAGAGAGAAATACCAGACGATGGCGCCCAGGCCGACGGAGATCGAGAAGACGACCGGCCGCCAGCCGTTGTTGGTCATGTGGAGCCACTCGTGGGCCATCGTCATTCCGGCGACGCCGAGCCAGAAGATGTAGATGGTCGGGTTCGATATATAGAGGAGGATGACGCCCAGGATCGGCTTGGGCGAGAGGGGCGGCAGGTCCGCGGCCGTCGCGGGCCGGGTGAAGGTCTGCGCCTGCAGGTAGAGCCGAACGCTCAGCAAAATGAGGACGAACGACGCCAAGGCCTTCATCGGGATGAGATAGCGCATCATGGGGTCGGTGATCTGGGACAGCCCGATCAGGGCGATCAGGCACCAGGTGAAGTCGAGGACGGCCGTCGTCAGCGCTCCGGCGAAGCCGTGGAGGAATCCCCGCTTCAGCGTCTGGGAGAGGATGTAGATGTTGACGGGGCCGACCGGAATGGCGGAGATGAAACCGACCGCCAGCCCGACTGCGATGATAATCCCCGCCAAGCGTTTCTGCTCCTTGTTAGACGAGCCCCCTTATACCAGAACTCGATAAGCCTGTCAATTTTGCCGAGACGCTTCGTGCGCGAGGCGGTTCAGCGGACGAACGCGAAGTCCAAGCCGAATCCGATCCGCCAGCCGCCCAGGTCGACCTCGACGTCGAAGGGCTTGACCTTGAGAGGAACGTAGTGAACCTCGGCCCGGCCCGACAGCCGCTCGCTCAGCCGGACGCGGGCGCCGGCGCCGAAAAGCGGCGCGGTCTTCCGGCCCTCGGCCCTTTCGGACAGAGGAGCGGCGCTTGTGATGTCCTGTTCGTAGCGGAACCGGCCGAGCCCCGCCTTGAGGTAGGGGGCGACGGGCCTGCCGGTTGCGTCCCAGCGGAGGAACATCTCCCAGCCGTGGACGGAGAGGCGCGCCGCTTCCTCGTAGAGGCCGATCTTCCCGGAGCGGTCATAGCCCAGCTCGTAGCTCAGGCCGACGGCAAGGCCGCCGCGGACGCGGACGGCGAGGGAGGGGAGGGCGACGAACCCGTTGCCGTAGACGTCGCGGACGGCGGAGCTTCGGACGGTGCGGAAGGCGCCCATCAGCCCGGCCTCGAACGTCAGGGCGCCGGCGGGCGCGGCCGTCAGGAAGAGGACGAGCAGGCAGAGGCTTCCGCGGAGCGCCGCGCGCCGGGAGCCGAAGACGGAACGGGGCTGAGGCAGGGCCCGCGCCTCACATCTTGGGAAGGGTTGAAGTCGGGGAGGGCTTCTTGTCCTCCTCGGGTTCGATCTCCAGCCCGAGCAGCTTGGCGGCGCCGTCATAGATCATCTTGAGGGACTTCTTCGATTCCTGAAGCTCGGCCAGGCGCTCGCGGACCTTGAGGAGCTCCTTCTCAACCTGGGCGTCGATCGCATCGAGCTGACCCTTGACTTCATCCATCGTCTTCTTGTAAAGGTCCTCTTGCTCCTTGTTCAGCGGCATGGTTGGCTCCTTGGGGCGTTCGTTACTTTCTAAACACGACGTTGAAGGGCTTCCAGACTTTGACGCGGGCGCCGTCCTTCATGGCCGGACGGAACTTGTATTGACGGATCGCCGTCTCGGCGGCGCGGTCGAAGCCGTAGGTCCCCCGGATCCCTCTCAGGATCTGGGTCTGGATCACGTCCCCGGTCTCCGAAATCAGGGCGTTGACGACGACCGTCCCCTCCACCCCCATGCGGCGGGCGATCTCGGGATAACTGGCCGCCACCGTTTTGACGGTGACCGGCTGGGCGTCAACCTGGTCGAGCGGGATGAGGTCGCCCTCCTGCGCCCTGCGGACGACCGGCGTCTCGGGCACCGGCTCCTGTTTCTGGGCCGGGGTTTTGGCCGGGGGCGGAGCGGGCTCTTGCATCTGGAGGGAGGGCGTCTGGGCCGGCATGATCGGCGCGAGGGAGTCCGACGTCCGGCCGCCCGTCTGCGTGCGGGTCGCGCCGGAGGGCGCGGCCTGGGGCTTGGCGGCGGGCTTAGTCTCCGCGGGCTTTGTTTCGACGGGCTTGGCCTCGGGCTGCGGCTCGGACGAGGCGGGCTCCGAAGCGGCCGGCGACTGCTCTGTGCCCAGGATATCGGCGGCGCTGGGTATTTCCGTGGACGGGGCTTCTCCGGCGTCGGCGGCCGATTCCGTCTGCTGGGCGGTCTCGCTCGGTGTCGGAGCGCTCGGCTTGGGCTTCAGGACGAAGAGATACACCGCGGCAGCGGCGACGACGACGGCTCCGATGCCGATGAAAAGACCCGCCTTCGACTTCTTCGTTTCGGGCTCCTCGATGAACCCGCCGAAGGGAGCCGCTCCGGCCTTCGGCGCGGCATGGACTTCTTCGCGGACGTGGGGTGCCGGTTCCTCTTTCGTCTCGGCGGGCGGCGAGAAGACGGGCGTTTCCTTGGGCGGCTTGTGACGCTCCTTCTCCTCGGGGCGTTCGGGCTTTTCTTCATGGCCGCCCTTCAGGCCGAGGTCGGCCAGGGCGCTCTCCAGCATGGTGTCGATTTCGGCTTCGACGTCGGGGCCGGCATCGGCCTCTCCGGCGGCGTCGGCCCGGGTATCGTCGCCCGGGAGGACGATTCCCCATTCGTCGGCGGATTCTATCTCCTTTTTTTTCTTCTTCTCGGCGGGGGGAGGCGGTTCGGCGGCCTCGACTGGAGGACCGACCGGCTCGGCGGGCGGCGGTTCGGCGGACGGCTGTGCGCCCCCTTTCAGAAGGTCGCGCACGACGGGCTGCAGGTCTTCCTTCTTCCAGGGCTTTTCGAAGAAGGCGGACGCGCCGTAGAAGCGGATGGCCTCGGACTTGTAGACGGATTCGCGATAGATCCCGGTCACGATGATGACCGGAACCTTCTTGCTCGAGTCGTAGGCGATCTTCTTACAGAGCTCGAACCCGTGGAGCTTGGGGAGCATGGCCTCCATGATCACCAGATCGGGCCGGTCGGCCTTGAACTTCTCCAGGCCGGTGATGCCGTCGCTGGCCGTAACAACCTCGCAGTTCTCCTCCCGGGCGAACTCGGCCAATCCCTTCAGGGATTCCGTGTCATAATCGAT
>JAFGBC010000186.1 GCA_016933355.1 Candidatus Aminicenantota bacterium | reverse complement strand
GGGGCCGGCCAGGTCCGCGGCCGGGATCCCGCAGGCGTAGGCCGCTCCGCAGGCGGCCAGGATGTCCGCGAGAAAGCTGTCGTAAAGAAGGGGCGTCCGGAGCGGCACCCTGTCGTCGCCGTAGATGAGCTCGAAGACGAGACCCTCGGCGCCGCCGCGCGCGACGGCGACCGCCCGGACCCGGCAGTCTTCGCGCAAGCCGAAGGTCACGACCGGTCCCCGCCAGCCCTCGGCCATCCGGCGGACGAGGGGATCGTCGCCGTTCAGCACGGCCGTCGCGTCCGGTTTGGCGCCGTCCAAGATCTCCCGCTTGGCCCGGGCAATGTCCTCGACCGACCCGAAGAATTCGAGATGGACGGGCAGGACGTTGAGGACGACGGCGACGTCGGGCGGCGCGATCCGGGTCAGGGCGCGGATCTCCCCGGGATGATTCATGGCCATCTCGAGGACGGCCGCCTCGTGGTCCGGCTCGAGCTTAAGCAGGGACAGGGCCAGCCCGAGGTGGTTGTTGAGGTTCCCTTCCGACTTGAGGACGCGGTGGCGGGTCGCGAGCAGGGCGGCCGCGAGCTCCTTGGTCGTCGTCTTTCCCGCGCTGCCGGTGATGCCGATGACGCGGACGGGGCGCTCGGCCAGGACGGCGGCGGCCAGGCGCTGGAGGGCGGCGACGGTGTCCTCGACCCGGATCAGCGCGAAGCCGGGGCGGGGGAGGGGCACTTCGCGCGAGACGACGGCCGCGGCCGCGCCGGCTTCGGCCGCGGCCGCGATGAAGGCGTGCCCGTCGCGCTCGGCCCTGACGGCGAAGAAAAGCTCGCCCGGCCCCGTGAGCCGGGAATCGATGCCGTAGCGGCGGACGACGAAGTCGGCCCGGCCCCCAACGAGCGTCCCCCCCATCATGACGGCGGCTTGGGCCAGGCGGAGCTCGGCCATCTCAGGCCTCCCCTTCGGCGCCGAGCATCTCGCGCGCCACGGCGACGTCGTCGAACGGCACCGTCCCGTCCTTGAAGGTCTGGGTCTTTTCATGACCCTTGCCCGCGATCAAGACGTAATCGCCCTTGCGGGCCAGGTCCAGGGCTCCCCGGATGGCCAGGCGGCGGTCGGGCTGGATCGCGTACGCCTTCGAGCCGGCGCGCAGGACGCCGGCCTCGATGGCGGCGATGATCGCCAGCGGGTCCTCCTGGCGCGGGTTGTCGGAGGTGATGATGGTCCAGTCGGCCAGGCGGCCGGCGACCTCGCCCATCCGCGCGCGCTTGGTCGCGTCCCGGTTGCCGCCGCAGCCGAAGACGAGGATGATCCGGCGCGGCTTCATGGCCCGGACGCACTCGAGGAGGCTGTGGAGGGCGTTGTCGGTGTGGGCGTAGTCGACGACGACCTGGATCCCGCGCGCGTTGGGCACGCGTTCGAAGCGCCCCGGCACGCCGGCCAGTCCGGCGATGCCGTCCTCGACGGCCTTGGCCGGCAGGTTGAGGGACAGGGCCGAGGCGGCGGCGGCCAGGATGTTGTAGAGGTTGTGCCGGCCGACCAGCCGGGATTCGACGCGGAGCGTCCCGCCCGGATATTCGATCCCGGCCCGGATGCCGTCCCGGCCGTAGACGGGCTTCACGGCCCGGACGATGGCGGCCGGCTCGAACCCGTAGGAGACCGTCCGCATCGGGAGCTCGGCCAGAAGCCTCCGACCCCAGGCGTCGTCCATGTTGACGACGGCCGTGTTCTTCTTGTGGTCGAGGAAGAAGAGCTTCTTCTTGGCCTCGAAGTACTCCTCCATCGAGGCGTGGTAATCCAGGTGCTCGCCGCTCAGGTTCGTGAAGGCGACGACGTCGAAGCTGACGCCCCAGACGCGCTTGAGCTCGAGGGCGTGGGACGAGACTTCGATCAGCGTATGGGTCCCTCCGCCGTCCAGGAACGTCCGCAGATAGCGCTGGAGGTCGGGCGCTTCGGGCGTCGTGCGGCCGGCCTCGACCTCGAGTCCGGGTCCCCGGTAGGAGATAGTGCCCAGGACGCCGGGCCGACCGCCCGCGGCGCGGACGATCTCCTCCAGGACGTAGGTCACGGTCGTCTTGCCCTTGGTCCCGGTGACGCCGACGACGGCCTGGCGGTCCGAAGGGTGTCCGTAGAAATTGGCGGCGCAGAGCGCGAGCGCCTCGCGCGCGTCCTGGACGTGGACCCAGCTCGGGCCGACCTGGAGCGGCCGGGCCCGC
This sequence comes from Candidatus Aminicenantota bacterium, assembly GCA_016933355.1. GTDB lineage: Bacteria > Acidobacteriota > Aminicenantia > Aminicenantales > JAFGBC01 > JAFGBC01. Next base: position 6,112 of record JAFGBC010000186.1, on the reverse strand, counting down.
TCGGACAGGACGGCCGCGGCGCCCCGGGCGGAGGCGTCGGCGACGAAATCGTTGCCGTCGGCCTTGAGCCCCTTGAGGGCGGCGAAGAGATCCCCGGGCCGGACGTCCTTCGAGGCGAAGGCGATGCCGCGGATCTCGACCCGGTCGTCCCCGCTCAGAAAGAGGACCGGGACGCCGGCCAGCAGGTCTTGGAGCGTCATCGGCGGCCTCCGGCGGCCAGATCGGCGGTCAGGACCGGAGCGGGCACGGGCGCCGGCGGGATGCGGAAATGGCGAAGGACCTGCCGGGCGATCTCCCGGAAGACGGGCGCGGCGACCTGGCCGCCGTAATAGTCGTCGCCGCTGGGGTCGTCGAGGACGACGATGACGGAAAAGGCGGCCGGCCGGGTGTCGATGAATCCCGCGAAGGAGGCGACATGGCGGAGAGACGTGTAGCGCCGGAGCGCCGGGTCGAGCTTCTGGGTCGTCCCCGTCTTGCCGGCGACCGGGTAGCCCGGAATCGCCGCCAGATGTCCCGTGCCGCTATCGACGACCCGCCTCATGAGCTCTTTGATCCGGCGCGCGACCGGGGTCTGGAGGACGGCCCGGGCGCCGGCGGCGGCCGGCCGGTCGGCGTCGCGGACGATCCGGGGCGGCACCAGGACGCCGTCGTTGGCGACGGCGTTCACGGCCTGAAGAATTTGGAGGGCGGTCACCGACAGGCCGTAGCCGATGGCTTGATAAGCCTGGTCGTTCGCCGCCCAGCTCGACGGCGGATGCGCCGTCCCGTTGATCTCGCCGGGGAGCTCGATGCCCGTCTTGGCGCCGAACCCGAAGGCTTTGACGGCGTCGTAGAATTCGTCGCGGGAGAGCCGGGTCCCGACCTGGATCATGCCGACGTTCGAGGACTGGGAGAAGACATCGGCGAAGCTCAGGAGGCCGAGCGGCTTGTGGTCGCGGACAAAGTTGCCGGCGAGGGCGACGGCGCCGCGGCTGCAGTCGAAGCGCTCGTTCGCGCGGACGACGTCGTTCTCGAGAGCCGCGGCGGCCGTGACGATCTTGAAGGTCGAGCCCGGGTCGAACTGGACCGCGATCGCCCGGTTGAGCTCCTGCTCGGCGGGGTGGGCCGTCTGGCGGGGGTCGAAATCGGGGATGGAGGCCAGGGCGAGGATTTCGCCCGTTCCGGGATGGGCGACGATGACGGTTCCCCAGGACGCGCCGCGGAGCGCGACGGACCGGGCCAAGGCCTGCCGGGCGTGGTACTGGATCGTCTCGTCGATCGTGAGCTCGAGGTCCCGTCCCGGGACGGCCCGCTCGAGGACTTCGAGATGATAGGCCCGCCGCCGGGCGTCCCGTAGGATGAGGGATCGGCCCGGCCGGCCCGCCAGCTCGCCGTGGAAGGCGCTCTCGACGCCGCTCCGGCCCTTCTCGTCGATATCGACGAAGCCCAAGACGTGGGCGGCCAGCCGGCCCTGGGGATAGAAGCGCGTGGTCTCCTCCTGCATGAAGACCCCGGGCAGGCGGAGCTCCGCGACGGCGCGGGCGGCGGCCTCGTCGACCTTCCGTTTGATCCAGATGAAGCGGTCCCCTTTGTCGATCCGGGCCGCGATCTTGGACCGCTCCTCCCGGGACAGCGCCAGGATTCCGGCGAGCTCGCCGACGACGCGTTTCTGGATGTCGGGCGTGTCCTTGGCCGAGGGCGACAGGAAAACGGACTGGACGGGGAGGCTGCGGGCCAAGATCCGGCCCCGCCGGTCGAAGATCGTCCCGCGCCGAGCCGGGATCTCCCGCTTGTTCTGGTTCTGTTCGTCGACCTCGGCCTTGATGCGGTCGTAGCGGACGACCTGGAGCTGGACGAGGCGGCCGGCCAGGACCAGGGCCCAGGCCAGGAGTCCGAAGCGGACGACGTTCAGGCGCCCTCGCGATTGTTCGGGGTCGAAGGCCCTCATGTCACCAGCCCTCCTGCCCGAACACGAAGTCGTGATAGATGATCTGGTCCTCGCGGGGGTCGACGAGCCCGAGCTCCTCCCGGGCGATCCGCTCGACCCGTTCCAGGGCGAGCAGGGCCGCCCGCCGCGTCTCGAGCGTCTTGATCTCCTCGACCAGGTCCGCCCGCCGCTTCACCAGGGTCCCCGTCTGATACCCGAGCCGGATGGATTCCGTCTGCTGCCAGAGGTAGAAGGTCATCAGGGCCACGACGCAGGCGGCGGCCGCTCCGAGCAGGAGGATGTCCTTGCGTCCCAGGCGTCCGCGCACGGCCTAGATCCTTTCTCCGGCCCGGAGCTTGGCCGAGCGGGACCTCGGGTTGCGGAGGATTTCGTCCTCGCCGGGGACGACCGGCTTTCGGGTCAGGATGCGGAAGACCGGCTTGCCGTCGTCGCGGGCCGCCAGGCGCAGGAACGTCTTCTTGACGGCCCGGTCTTCCAGGGAATGGAAGGAGAGGATGACGAACCGGGCGCCGGCCGGCGCCGCGTCCGCCATCCGCTCCAGGAACTCGGGGAGCCCGGCGAGCTCGCCGTTGACTTCGATGCGCAAGGCCTGGAAGACCTTGGCGGCGGGATGGATCTTGCCCTTCTGCGGGTGCCAGCGGCAGACGTCCTCGACGATCCGGCATAGGGCGGTCGTCGTTTCGATCGGCGCCGCCTTGCGCAGGGTCACGATCCGGCGGGCCAGGGGGGTCGCCTGCTTGAGCTCGCCGTAGGCGCGGAAGATCTCGGCCAGCCGGTGCTCGGAGTATTTCGCGATGATCCCGGCGGCCGTCGTCCGGTTCCGGAAATCCATCCGCATGTCGAGGGGGCCTTCCGTCTGGAAGCTGAATCCTCGAGCCGGGTCGTCGAGCTGGAACGACGACATCCCTAGGTCGAGGAGGACGCCGCGGAGCGAGGTCAGGTCGATTTCGAGGTCGGGGATGTAGCGGAAGTCGGACTGGAAGAGCCGGACGCGGCCGGCGTAAGGCCGAAGGCGCGCACCGGCCTCCGCGAGCGCGCGCTCGTCGATGTCGACGCCGACGAGCTCGGCCCGGGGATTCCGCTTGAGGATCTCGAGGCTGTGTCCCCCCAGGCCGAAGGTGCCGTCGATGTAGAGCCCGGGCCGGGAGACATCCAGGAATCCGATCGCCTCTTCCAGGAGGACCGGGATGTGGAAGGCACCGCTCATTCCGGTTTTCCCCGCGGCGCAAGGAGTCTGGCGATGGTCTCGAAATCCTCGTCCGTGAGGGGCTTGTCTTCGAGCATGCGCTCGAGGTTCTGCTTGTTCCAGATCTCGAGGTGGTGGGTCATCCCCACGACCTCGACCTCGCCGGGCAGCTGGGCCTTGTCCCGAAGCGCCTGGTTGATCAGGATCCGTCCCTTGGAATCCAGCTGCTGGTGGTTGCCCTTGTAGTTGACCTGGGCCATGAATTTACGGAGCCGGGGCTGGAGCGAAAGGGTCATTTCGGGATCGGCGCCCGTCATACGCTCCCAGACCGGGAAGGGGTAGACTTGGACCGCCTCGTTGGCGAGCGAGGTCACGACGACGTCTTTTCCGTAGGTTTCCTCGATGACCTCACGGAACTTTTCCGGAATTTTTATGCGGCCGCTCGCATCGAGCTTGGCCGAATAACTGCCGACGAGGATCTTCATCTGTGTCCCAATTTGTCCCGTTTTATCCCATTTGAGGTCAATATAGAGGCAAAAAATGTAAAAGTCAAGCAAAATATCAATAAATTTAGGGGAGTAAGCCTCTCGGGCCTTCTATATATAGGGGTCGAAAAAGAGGAGCCCTCCAGGGTTTGTTCGGGTCGAAAAAAAAGGACGTCCGCAGTCCTGGGACATCCGCCGGTTCAGGCGCTTTCCGGCGTCCCTGCCCCTGTGGAAAAAGAGGTTTTTAGGGCTCTTCCTCGTCCTCCTGGAATTTCTTGGCGTTGTCCAGGAGGAGGGCGGCGGCCTCGAAGTCCTTATCGGCCACCAGGACGCGGATTTCCGCCAGGCCGTCGACGGTATAGGGCATGACGGATTGAACCATCCGCCCGCGCAGGATGCAGGGGATGCCCTGGCTCTCGAGGAAGCTCTTGATCACGTCGGCTTCGACGGGCCCGTAGACCTTGAGTAGCTCTTTGAGCTCCTGGTCCTGCTCAGCGTCTTTGCTGTCCGCGGCCATGCGAGGCTCCTTTTTTATGACGGAGGTAATCGTCGATGATCCTGGCGTGGTCGAAGGCGAGATCCCGGGGTATGTCGGCCGGGTTGAAGACCCCGACGTCCTTGGCGTCGTCCCGGGCCTTCGGCTTGCCCCGGGCCCGAGCGATGTAGACGGTCGAGATCGTGTGGCCCCTCGGGTCGCGGCCGGGGTCCGAATAGGTGTGAAATTGCGAGACGAGCACGACCTCCAAGGACGTCTCCTCCCTGGCCTCCCGGAGGGCGGCGTCTTCCAGGCTCTCCCCGTACTCGACGAACCCGCCGGGCAGGGCCCAGCCGGGCGGCGGATTTTTCCTTCGGATCAGCACGATGCCCGGCGCTCCGTCGGGCGCCTTCATCTCGATGATGATATCGACGGTGGGGACGGGGTTGCGGGGTCGAGTCATCCGACGAGCTTTCTCTCCGGTCCTATTGTAGGAACCCGGAGGACGGTCTGTCAACCGCCCGGCCTTGGGGGGCGCCTTGCCCGGACATCCGTCCTTAATCCGGGACAAACGGAGCTCCGCTTCGGCTCGTTTCCAGGGAGGAAGATGGCATAAAATATGCTTATATTATGGCGCACAATAAGGGTGTTAGGCATGAAAGGAGAACGTCGATGAAAACAAAGGCGACCTGGGGAATCCTTTGTTTCGGGCTGTTGGCGGCCTTCTCCGCGGCCGCGGCGGCTCAGGACTCTATCTATCTCGGTCATATCTCGATGGCCGACATCCGGAACGACGGCAAGGACGTCTTGGTCTTCCGCGAGGGCGCCGTCGCGGGCGAACCCGCCCTCCTCAACATGCCGCTCGGTCCGGGGGACGCCGTCCGGACCTCGGACATCCGCCGGACCGAGATCCAGTTCGACAACGGAACCATACTCCGGCTCGATTACGACACCGAGCTCAAGATCGAGACCATCCTGGCGCCGAGCCTGAGCTCCCTCGAGAACATCTCGAACGTCGTCCTGACCGGGGGGCGGGCCTACATCATGTTCACGGAGTACGACCGGCGCGAACTCTTCCAGGTCCTGACGCCCGGCGCCGCGATCAAGATGAAGAACCATACCGTGGCCGAGGTCGCGGCCGCCGCCGACGGCTCGACCGCCGTCCGGGTTTCCAAGGGACGGGTCGATGTCCTATTCGGGCCGTCGCCGAAGAAAACCGACGGCGAAAAGGTCCGCTCCGGCGAAAGCCTGGTCGTGACCGCGGACGGCCGCCTCGAGCGGACCGCCGCCCCGGCCGCGACGGAATTCGAAGCCTGGAATGAGGGTTTGAATGAAACGTTCGTGCAGACGCACGACGGGCTGACGCCGCTGCCGAAGCCGGTCCAGAAGATGACCAAGGCCGTTTTCTATTTCGCCCAGAGGTACTCGACCGCCTACGGCGAATGGCTGTGGGACGACTTCCTCGGGTATGTCTGGCGGCCGAACGACAACGACCGCCGCTATCCTTGGGGAAGCTGGGCGCCGTACTATGCCGGGCAATGGGCCCGGCGAGACGGCCAAATGTTCTGGGTCCCCCAGGAGCCGTGGGGATGGGTCCCCTTCCATCTCGGCGTCTGGCATTGGGATAAGACCAAGGGCTGGCTCTGGATTCCCGGCTCGGCCTTCGCGCCGGCCTGGGTCGCCTGGCGATTCTACGGCGACAGGTTGAGCTGGAGGCCGTGGCTTTTATGGGATTGGTATTTCGCGGACCTCGGCATGGCCGGCTGGTGGAACGACCTTGGATTCTGGAACATGTGGTACGGTTGGACCAGCTGGTACGGGATGGGCTGCGGGTACTATCCGTGGGGCTATTATTACTATTATCCCGGCTACGGCTCGGGCGAGCCCGGACCGTCTTCGGGCCGCACGATTCTGACCTGGATCGCCAAGGAACAGCTCAAGGGAAAAAAGCCGTCGATCGTCCCCGTTCCCAAGGACCTGCGGACCGCCTACGGCCGCTTGGCGGCGGCGGTCAAGAAGGGCGATCCCCGCGTCGTGGG
>JAFGBC010000185.1 GCA_016933355.1 Candidatus Aminicenantota bacterium | reverse complement strand
GTTGTAGATGAGCCGGCCTTGGAGCAGGTTGGCCGTGTAGATCCGGCCCTCGTCGCGCGAGAGGCGCTCCAGCCAGTAGGACGCGTTGAAGTTGACGTGGCGCCCAAGGCCGAACTCGGCAGTCGGGCCGACGCGTAGGGCAACGGCGTCCCGGGTATTGGCGTAGTCGATCGCCTTAGCCAGCTGACCTTCGAGCCCGAAGCTCACCCCCGACCCCGGCTTGAGCATGGCCGCCAGGACGACGTCGCTCGTATCGTAGAGCGTTCCCGCATAGTACTCCTGGTTCCAGCGCCCGACGAGCTGGAGCACGGACTGCCAGGGGCCTTGGTAGAGGCCGCCCAGCGCGACCCGCGAATCCGTCAGGCGCCCGGAATGGTCCTCGACCCGGTAGGCACGGACCCAGAACTGGAGCTGGTCGAACCATTCGCCGCGCCTCCCGCCCCCGCGCTTGCCGTAAAAGAATAAATGGGTCTCGAGGTCGACCTGCCGCGTGTCGACCCGGGGCAGGAAACCCGAGTCGGCCCGGAAGCCGGGGTCGAGGTCCTGGTAGGAAGCGGCAACGAGCCAGTTCCGCGTCTGATGGACATACTGGGCCAACAGGGCGTTGCCCGCGAAGGCGTCCGTTGACTGGCCTTGTTGGACGGCCAGGGAGAACGGGTAGCGGGTGTCCGAGCGGAGGAACTGGAAGATGACCATGTCGCTCTCCCCCAGCCGCAGGAAGCCGTCCACGCCCCCGGCGTGGTTCCGATAGCCGTCTCCGTCGCGGCCGGCGTAGAGGGCGCCTAGCGTCGAGCCGCGGCCCAAGTCGTAGCGGTAGCGGAAGACGCCGCTCATCACCTCATTGTCGAGCGAGGCCGCCCCCGACCCCTGGTTGGAGGGGAAGAGGAGGTTGTTGATCCGGTCGCGGGCGGCGAAGAACCCGACCGCGCTGCGGCCGACCTTGCCCGTGACCTTGGTACCCCAGAGCGGATCGGCCACCGTCCGGGTGAAGACGGCCTGGATGGGCGTCATGAAGAAATCGGCCCCTTCGAGAAAGAACGGCCGTTTCTCGGGGTAGAAGAGGGCGAAGCGGGTGTTGACGTCGAGCTGGGCGACATCGGCCTCGATTTGGGAAAAGTCCGGGTTGAGCGTCGCGTTGAGCATCAGGTTCGGCGTGATGCCCCAGCGCGCCGTCAGCCCGGCGTCGGCCCCGGTCGGGCCGGCCTCCATCGGCCCCGACGGGAAATCCCTGCGCGCGTCGCTCCTGTCCACGGTCAGGGTCGGCGTGAACTGCATGTTGCGGCCGGGCGTGATGCCCTCGAAGCCCGTGATTTTATTGAATTGGCAGAGCAGGCAGTTGCGGTCGCGGTCGCGGACGTGGGAGCTCATGCGGTGGCGGACGTTGCGGGGATAGGAGCGCCCGGCCTCGAAGCCCCAGGTCTGACGTCCGCTCGTCTTGGGGAAGCGGAGCTGGTTGAAAGGGACGGCGACCTCGACGGCATAGCCGAAGTCCGCGATTGAGCCGGCCGACTCCCAGATCGCGTCCCAGGAAAAATCCTCGAAGCCCTCGAGCTCGCTAAAGGCCGCGTCGGCCTGCACCCCCAGGGGGTTGACGCGGAACTGGAAACCCCGGCGCTCGTCGTTGAACGTGTCCAGCATGAACAGGACGTGATCGTCCTGGATGAGGGTGTCCGTGGCGTCCCGGTCCATCAGATGGGCCCGGATCAGGGCCGGCTCGGGGTCGAAGCAGCGGAAGGCGATGTAGATCCGGCTTTCGTCGTAGGTCACCAGGCACTCGGTCTTGACCGGCGGCTCGCTGTTGTCGCCGGGCTGCCATTCGTAGAAGCGGTCCAGCTTCCCGGCGCGCTCCCAGGCCGGCTCGTCCAGGCGCCCGTCGATTCGGATGGGCGACGCTGCGGGCGTCAGGGTCAGGGATTGGGGCGGGGGATATTTGGCGGGTTGGTCCTGCGCCCGGCCCGCGGCCGGCGGCGCAAAGGCCAGCAGAACGGCCAAGATCATCACGGACAGGATCGCTTTGAACTTCATGCGAGCTCCTTCGGTTTTCGTGTTCGTAGACGAAAGGATCGGCCGTGCGCAAATTGATATATCCATTCGCCTCACTCATAATACGCCGTCGGGGAGGATAAAGTTGCCCGATGTTCAATACTGATGAAACGTCGGGCGCCGGCCTGCAGGGCCTCCGGGATCGACGGCTATTCCCCGGTCGCGCTCAGGATAAGCCGCCTGAAGACCTCGTCGGGTTTCAGGGCCGTCGCGGGCGTCGTGCTCGGAAACGCGTAAAGGTTGAACGTGTCGGCGGGGAGGCAGAAGCGGAATATCCCTTTGGCGTTCGTTGCGGCCAACATGAAATTCAGCCCGAGCATATCGACGTTCAACGGCGCCATCGGCTTGAAAGCCACGATCGCCGCTTTGGCCGTCTTTCCCCGGGCGTCGGTCACCTTTCCCGACACCACGAATCCGTTCTTGGCGACCAAGGCCAGGGTTTTAGCCGCGGCCGGCATCGTCAAGTCGTAGCTGGTGACGGTGGCCTTGCCGGTGTAGGTATTCATCAGGTGTCCGGTCGGGACGAACAGGAGCAGATAGGGGCCCGCGGGGAGAAACGCGTTCTTCACATTCAACACGGGGATGATGCCGAAACTGCCCTTGACGACGGGCATGGCCTGGATGTCCCAGCCCTTGAGCGCGCCGCTCTTGGGGATCGCGTAAAGAGCGCCGTCCAGCGCTTTGCCCGCGGCGTCCTTGACCGTCCCCGACAGGCTGTAGCCGCCGCTTGGCATGACGATGTTCTTGACCGTGTCCTTCGTGACCTTGACTTTATCGACCCGGGGGAGCATCTGGACGCTCTGGCCCAGCATGTTGCTCCCCGTCGCCCGCGTCAGCAGCCGATAGGTGCCGGCCGGCAAGGCCGCGGCGTAGAGATTGGAGATGAGCGGGTTCGTCCCGCTGACCTGGGCGACCCGGACGAGGGCCAGGCTCTTGACGGGGAAGATCTCCATGAACGGCGAGAACATGAGGAGCGTCCCGCTCCCCGCCGGAGGGTCGATCCTTCCGCTCAGGATGAACCCGTTGGCCAGGCTGACCACGCCGACTGCCGTGTCGCCGCTCACGGTCAACTCGCCCAGCGTCTTGGGCAGCAGGCGCGAGAAGGAGGCCGGGCTCGGCGACGGACCGGACGGCGGGGTGACGGTCACCAGCTTCCGGCCGGGCTGGACGGGGATCGAGAAGCCGCCCGCGGCGTTTGTGACGCCGCCCAATCCGCCGAAGCCTTCCGTCGCGTTTCCGACAAAGACGGCCGCGTCCTTGACGGCCGCGCCGTTCGGCCCCTTGACCGTCCCGGTCACGAACAGGCCGTCCGGAAGCTTGATGTTGAGAGGCGTTTCCTTCGTGATCTTCAAACTCTTCTTGTGGTATTCGGTCGTTCGCGACTGGGCCGCCTCCGATGCGCCCGCGGCGACGACCGCCAGGACCGTGAAGATCGCGAAAAGGCTTTCTCTCATAACAACCTCCCTCTCCAGCGCCTAACGCGCGGACGATTCCGTCAAATTCCTTCGGATGATAGCCTACATATTCAGTAGGCTTTAGTCAAGCCCGGAGATGGCGGCGGCAAGCCATTCAGAAACGGCTCAGGCGGCGGAGCCGCAGGCCGGCCAGGACGAGAAGGGCGAGATAGACTCCCAAAAGGACGAAGAAGGCCGCGCCGCCGGGCCGGACCGCCTTCTTGAATGAGAACGCGTCGAAGCGCGGGATCGGCGCCGGGTCCCAGGGAAGGCCGTAGCGGCGGCACAGGCCGCGGATATTTAAAAGGTGGACGACCGGGACGCCGCGCGCCGACATCGCCTGGATGACGCCGTTTCGGCCGGGATGATAGGCGAGCCGGTCCGCGCTCAGCCCCGGCGCAAGCGCCAGGACCGACGCGTCGGTCCCCATGTTGGCCCAGCTCCCTCCGATATTGACGAAGGCTTTGATCGCCGATCCCCCGGCCGCCCGGTCATAGGCCGTCATCCTCGCCTCGACGTTTCGAGCCAGGTCGGATTCGGTGATCAGGGGGATCCCGGTCCGGGCCATCTTTTCCGACAGGATCTCGCGCCCCTCCCGGGAGAGGTCGAGCCCGGCGTCCCCCTCCCCGCCCAGAGAGACGGCGACGGCGGTCTCCGTAAATAGGCCGGCTTCCCTTAGACATGAGGACATCTCGATCCAGCCGAATCCCGGCCGGTTGGCGCCCCACTGCGACGCGCCGAGCGAGGCGATGACGAGCGGTCGCGCCCCGAGGGCTTCGGTCGCGGACAGGGTCGCCATGATGAGTCCGGGGAACGAGCTCGACGCGCCGATCGCGACCGGGTCCCCCGCCCCGACGCCGCATTCGTCGAGGAGTCGGGTAAGAACGGCTGCCCAGGCGGGATTCGCCGTCGTCCGCTTGGCTTCGAGATTCCCCAGCGTCGTCGTGACCGGAGAGCTTTCGACGCCCACGATTCCGGTCAGGTTCGGATCGGTTTCCTCGTCCATCGGAATCCCGGCGATCTCGCGGCACGTCCGCAGCGTCGCAAGCGCATCGGCCATGATCGCCGCGGCCCTGCTTACGGCCGCTCCGGTCTCGCCCCGGGCGTCGCGCAGGATCCATCGCTCGCCCCCCAGGGCCAGAAGGCTGACGAGCGCGGCGGCGTAGAGGAGGGCGTTCTTTTTCTTCACGAAACCGCCTCAACCGAAGAGAGCCGTCCCGAGCCGGACCAGAAAATGGGTCGCGACCGCGCAGGTCGCGAGCCCCGCCAGCGTCGGAAGCGGCTTCTGCCGCGCGAGCTGGTTGGCGATGAGGCCGGGAACGACCCAGCCGACGGCCCGGAGCTCGGCGAACCCGGGGCCGAGCCCCGACCAGATCAGGGCTCCGGCCGCCGCCAAGATCGCTCCCAGGAGGAGCATGACCGCGAAGCGCCGTCGCCCGAAAAGAAGGAAGCGGCGGGCGAGGAGACGGTAGGCCCCCAGCGCGAGGAGAGCCGCCGCGAGCGTCCAGGCGGCCCGCTCGGGGCGGTCGAGGCTGAGGGCGAAAAAGCCGGGGACGATGATCCCGCCCGGCCATACGCCCGCGATCTCGATGTAGACGAGGGCGACGACGACGCCGACAAGGAGCGTTTCAAGCGCCATAGGGTTCTCCGATCGTCCGCCAATGCTCGACGAGGGCTTCGCCCAGTCCGACCATATTGCCCAGGCCGACGACGACGGCGCCGCGGGCGGCCCCGGCGGCCGGCAGCGAGGCCATGATCGCGACCGGGTCTTTCCGGACCGAGACGGAAAGCCGGGGCGGGACCTCGGGCCCGCGCCCCTTCGCGAGGCGGCGGTACGCGGCGAGGGCGGGCGGGCCGACAAGGACGAGATCGTCGAAATCGGACAGGCGCCCGTCCCGGACGGCCTCCAGCCACTGGAGCGTCCGGTCGCCCCGATCCTCGCGCAGACTGAGGAGCCCGATCCGGCCGCGGCCGTCGAAGAGCCCCGCCCCGGCCAGCCCGTCCACGACGCGGCGGGCGGAGTCCGGGTCGTTGGCCGCGAAGGCGCTGACGAGGAATCGTTCCCCGTCGGCGCCGGCGCGGACGGTCCTCCAGATCATTAGACTTCCGAAGTCCGGCCGCGCCCCGGCCATCCCGCGCGCGGCGACGCCGGCTTCGATGCCCAGCCGGGCGGCGGCCGCGGCCGCCAGGCTCGTGTTGGCCTCGAATTCGAGGGCGCCCGGCGTCCCGGCCGGTCCGAGACCCTCCGCGGCCCGCGGCACGGGGATCAGGGTCGCGCCGGAGGCCAGCGCCGCCTCGCGGAACGCGGGCCGGATCTCGTCCTCCGGGATCAGGACCGTCATCCCGGCGCCGAAGGAGGCCGCGAGGCTCCGGGCGATCTCGTCCCTCGTCCGGCCCTGGTCCTCCAGATGGTCGAGCCTCACGTTGGTGACGACGAGGACCTGCGGACTGAGAATCCGCCGGGATTCGACGGCGAGGTTCTCGGGCCGGACGGCCATGAGCTCCGCAACCAGCGCGTCGGCGCCGAGCTCCGCGCCGAGGCGGACGAGCCGCTTCTGTTCGAGGATCGAAGCCGGCCCCGCGCGTTCGATATCCCGTTCCGTTCCGTCGGGCAGGATGAGGACCGGCTTGGAGCCCGTCGTTTTGGCCAGGGTGACCAGGCCCGCTTCACGGAGGGCCGCCGCGATGAGCCGGACGACGCTCGACTTGCCGCGGGTCCCCGTGACGCCGATCCGGACCGGGATGCGGTCGCGCGCCCGGCCTAAGCGCCGCCGCTCGCCGGCCAGGCAGATCAGGACGACCGCCATGAGAACTCCGGCAACAGCGAATTCTTGCGTGGCCGCCTCCGTCCGCCTCAAGATATTATAGACGTCCCCCCCGCCGATTTCACCCTTGAAACCGGCCGCGGCCCGGAACGGGAGTCGACCGCTAGAAACCGAGCCTGAAGGTGCTCAGGAGCTGAATGCCGCCGAAATCGACGGTCTTCCCGACATCGATCCTCAGGCTCTGATACCGGAGCTCGAGGCCCCAACGGGGCTCCACGAAGCTCAGGCGGACGGGGACCTCCAGGGCCGCGCCGGCCCAGACGCCCAGGCCGCTCTTGTCGTCTTTCTGTTCGAACATGACCTGCCCTAAAACCAGGCCGCCCCCGATCTTAAGGTCGATCCAGGGGCGCGGGGTGAGAAGGTGATGATACGCCCCCAGCAGGAGGTTGAACGACGTGAACGTATCGCCGAGGCCCAGGAGCATGATGCTGATGGATTGCTGAAAAACCGGGGCGACATAGATTTCCAGCCGATCCTTGACCATGATCCCCAGGTCGAACCCGAGAAGAAAGGAGCTGCCCATGTCGGACAACTCGGAATCGGTGGCCCAGTTCCAGCCGAGGATCCCGCCCGCCCGGATTTTTTTCACGGGGTAGTCCTGGCCGCGGGCGGCGAGCGGACAGGCCGCGAACAGGATGACGATGACGATCGCCGCCGTCAAGATTCTTTTCGACATGAAACCTCCCTTCAAGAATTCGCGCTTGTCCCCCCTCCCCGCTCATCCCTATTTAAAGAAAACCGGCCGTCCTGTCAAGGCGAAAAAAAGCGGGATCGCCGTCCGGTTGGAAGGCCTATAGCTTTGGACCTGGAGGAAACGCCTTCGTCCTGCCCGCGACAAACGAGGACGTTGACGGGGCCTCCAAATCCTGATATTTATAGGACCGATCAGGGGACGCCACGAAAGGACAACCGTCCATGAAATGCGGCCGTTGCGCGTTCGACAATCCGGCGGGAACCGAGGTCTGCGCTCGGTGCGGCGTAACGCTCGCCGCCCCCGCCGAAGCCTCCTCGACCCAGGCCTTGCGGATGCCGCTCCGCGAGCTCGTCTCGGGGACGACGTTCGCCGGTCGCTACCAGATCATCGAGGAGCTGGGCCGGGGCGGCATGGGCCGCGTCTACAAGGTCTTCGACACCGAGGTCCGCGAGAAGCTCGCCTTGAAGCTCATCCATCCCGACGTCGCGGCGGACGAGCCGACGATCGAGCGCTTCCGGACCGAACTCCGCCTGGCCCGCGCCGTCTCTCACCGCCACATCTGCCGGATGCACGATCTCGGCCGCGAGCCGGAAACGGGGACGTTCTTCATCACGATGGAATACGTCCCGGGCGAGGACCTCAAGAGCCTCATCCACAGCATCGGGGCCATTCCCGTCGCCAAGGCCGTGGGCATCGCGCGGCAGGCGGCCGAGGGGCTGGCCGAGGCGCACCGCCTCGGCGTCGTCCACCGCGACATCAAGCCCCAGAACATCATGATCGACCGCGAGGGCGGCGCCCGGATCATGGACTTCGGCGTCGCCCGCTCGGTCAAGACCAAAGGGATCACCGGCGCCGGGGCGATCATCGGGACGCCGGAATACATGTCTCCCGAACAGGTCGACGGCAAGGAGGCGGATGCGCGCTCGGACGTCTATTCGCTCGGCGTCGTCCTGTTCGAGATGCTGACGGGCCGCCTCCCTTTCGAGGGCGCGACGCCTCTGGCCGTGGCCGTCAAGCAGAAGAGCGAGGCGCCGCCCGACCCGGGGGCGCTGAACGCCCAGATCCCGGACGACCTGCGCCGCCTCGTCTTAAAGTGCCTGGAAAAGGACAAGATCAAGCGGTTTCAGAGCGCCGAGGACCTCGTCGCGGAGCTAGTCCGTGTCGAAAAGACCCTGCCGGCGACGACGCACGCCCTCCCGATCCGTAAACCCCAGACCTCGAAGCAGATCACGGTCCGCCTGCCGTCGAAGAAGATCTGGATGCCGGCCGCGGCCGCCCTCCTGGCGCTCCTGGCGCTCCTCGTCTGGCAACTCGTTCCGGAAAGCGAAGGCTCGAAGCGGACGGTCGCCGTCCTCGGCTTCAGGAACCAGACGGGAGATCCGAGCCTCGATTATCTAAGAGAGACGATGTCCAACCTGCTCATCACGAGCCTCGAGCAGTCGAAGTACATGCGGGTCGCGTCCTGGCAGAGGCTGAGGGATCTCTTCCGTCAGTCCGGCAAGGACGAGGCCGCTCTCTACGACGAGGACGTCGGTCTCGACGTCTGCCGGCGGGAGGGGATCGAGGCGGTCGTGGTCGGTTTCTTCAGCAAGGCCGGCGAGACTTTCGTCTCGGACGTCAAGCTGCTGGACGTCGGCAGTCGCGAGGTTCTGCAAAGCGCCTCGGCCCGGGGGGAAGGCATCAACAGCATCCTCCGCTCCCAGATCGACGAGATCAGCCGGGCCGTCGCGCGCGGCGTCGGCCGGCCGCCGCTCAAGCTCGACAGGCCCCGGACGAAGATCATCGATTTGACCACGGACTCCCTCGAGGCCTACCAATATTTCCTGCGCGGCCGGGACGCGGTCGGCAATCTCCTGGGCTATGAAGCCAAGGCGCTGTTGGAGAAGGCTATCTCCCTGGACCCGAATTTCGCCGTGGCTTATCTTTATCTGGCCGATGCCGATCATGCCGTCATCGACTACAGAGCCCGGGACGAAGCGATCAAGAAGGCGATGGCGCTCTCGGCCAGGGCGTCGGAGAAGGAGCGCTTGACCATCGAAGCGCGATACGCCAAACGGATCGAGGGGAACGCGGCCAGGGCGGTCCGTGTCCTGCGGGAGCTGACCGAGAAATATCCCGATGAGAAATACGCCTACTATGAGCTGGGAAAACAATATTTTGGGGCGGACCGCTTTCCGGAGGCCGCCTTGGAGTTCGAAAAAGCCGTCGCCTTGGATCCGACCTTCGGTCCCGCTTTCAACCTCCTGGGATATTCCTTCGCGAGCGCAGGGGAATATCCCAGGGCCGAGGCGGCGTTCGAACGGTACATCGCGTCGCATCCCGGGGATCCCAACCCCCTCGATTCCCTGGCCGAGCTCTATATCCGCAAGGGAGAGCTGAACAAGGCCGAAGCCCGCTATCGGGAAGCCTTGGATCTCAAGCCCAATTTCGAGGCATCTTGCCGGGGACTGGCCTATATCTACGCGCTGAGAGAGGACTACGACGAAGCTTCGCGCTGGCTGGACGAATGCGTCGCCCGGTCGGGCCCCACGCTGAAGATGGGGGGGCTCTGGCTCATCAGCCTTCAGGATTACTTTCTGGGCCGCCTGGATAAGGCCCGAAGCGGGCATCTCGCCCTGAAGAAGATCGCCGAATCCTACGGCTCCGCCTACGTCCTGGCCGGGGTCGGGTGGATTTCAGGGTATCTCGACTGCGATCAGGGCCGCTTCGAAGACGCCCGGAACGCGTTTCAAACGTTCGTCGATTACCTGAAACAAGCCAATCCGATGGCGACGAACAGCAACGCAGTCGGACAAGCGCTCTGCTCCGGATGGGTGGACCTCAAGCGGGGCCGGTTGGACGACGCCCGGGCGAGGCTCGAAGACATCGAGATCCGGCTCCCGACCTTGACACCCGAAGAAGCGGACACGATGGCCCTCTCTTCCCAATTCAGGAACAGCCTGCCGTTCTTATCCCAGCTCCTCCGCGCCGAGATCGCGCTGGCCGGGAGCCCGCCGGAGGAGGCCGTCGACGCCGCCGAAAAGGTGCGACCGCTCGGCTTTCAGGGCATGAATCCGGATCAAGTGGCTGTCTATAACATACCCTTCCTGAAAGACGTCGTCGCCAGGGCCTATTGGAAGAAGGGAGACCTTGAACGCGCGGCGGCCGAATACCGGGAGCTGATGATCATCGACACGACGAACCAGGTCCGCTATCTTATCCATCCTCTCTACCATTACAGGCTGGGACGTATCCTGGAGGAGATGGGAGACCGGACCGAAGCGGCGGGCGAATACCGCAAATTCCTCGATTATTGGAAGGACGCCGACCCGACGCTGCCCGAGCCTCCCGACGCCCGCAAGCGCCTGGCCGCCCTCGAAAGATAGTCCGTTCGGGCCGTCGGCGCGAATGCCGACCGACGCGGCGCCGTTCTCGCCCCTCATCGACGGAGCATCAACGGCCGGGAGGCGGCGAAGCGTAAGGCCGGTCGTAAACCCTCTTGCCGACGCCGTGCTTCCGGGCCTGGCTCTTCATCCCGTAGTTGGCCGCCAGAAAGTAGAGCCACCTCGCCATGAGCGGTTTTCCGATGAGCGCGGCGGCTTCGTCGGGAATATCGCCGCCCGCGGCGAGCGAGGCCGCCGCCAAGTCGAGGG
>JAFGBC010000184.1 GCA_016933355.1 Candidatus Aminicenantota bacterium | reverse complement strand
CCGCCTCTTCCCGACCGGATCGCAGCCCGAGCTCTACAAGGTGCCGGTCGCGGGCGGCCGCGCCCTCCAAGTCCTGGGGACGCCCGCCGAGGACGCCCGCTTCAGCCGCGACGGGCGCTTCCTCATCTACCACGACAAAAAGGGCGGCGAGAACGAGTGGCGCAAGCACCACACCTCGGCCATCGCCCGCGATATCTGGGTCTACGACACCCAGTCCGCCCGCCACTACAAAATCACCGCGTTTGCCGGCGAGGACCGCTCCCCCATCTTCGCCCCCGACAAAAGCGGCTTCTATTATCTCAGCGAAGAGAGCGGCTCTTTCAACGTCCACCGCCTGGAGATGGGGGGAGGCGCCCCGGCCCAGGTCACCCGCTTCAAGACGCACCCGGTCCGCTTTCTCTCGCTCGCCGACGACGGCACGCTCTGCTTCGGCTATGACGGGGCGATCTTCACGATGCGCGACGCTGCCGGCGCCGAGCCGCGCCGTGTCCCCGTCACGATCGCCGTCGACGAGCGCACGAACAATGACGTCGTCGTCCCCGTCAGCGGCGGCGCCCGCGACTTCGCGGTCTCGCCCAACGGGAAGGAACTCGCCGTCATCGCCCGCGGCGCCGTCTTCGCCGTCAACACCGACGGCGGGGTCACCAAGCGCGTGACCTCGTCCCCGGGCGACAAGCGGTCCGTCTCCTTCTCGCCCGACGGCGCCGCCATCCTCTACGCCTCCCAGCGGGACGGCCGCTGGGGCGTCTACGAAGCCCGCCGCGCCCGCGCCGAGGAGCCCTACTTCTACGCTTCGACCGTCATCCAGGAGACGCCGCTCGTCGTCAACGAACGCCAGAACGCGGCGCCCGCCTACTCCCCGGACGGCAAGGAGCTCGCCTTCGTCGAGGACCGCACGACCCTCAAGGTCCTCAACCTCGCCTCCAACGAGACGCGGACCCTTCTCACCGCCAAGGAGCTGGCGCCGTCCTCGGACGGGAGCCAGTATTACGAGTGGAGCCCCGACGGCCGCTGGATCCTCTTCGACTACGCCGTGCCCGGCTTCGCCCCGAGCGAGGTCGGCCTGATCAAGGCCGACGGCTCGGGCAAACCGGTCAACCTGACCGAGAGCGGTTTCAACGACGTCCGGGCCAAGTGGGTCCTCGGCGGCCAGGCCATGATCTGGGCCAGCAACCGCGACGGCCTCAAAGCCGCGGCCTGGAGCGGAGGCTCGCAGAACGACGTCTACGCCCTTTTCTTCACCCGGGACGCCTGGGACCGCTTCCGTCTGACCAAGGAGGAGGCCGCCCTGCTCAAGGAGATCGAGGAGAAAAAGACCAAGCCCGACGCGGCCAAGGACAAGAAGGAGCCGGCCGACAAGGAGAAGAAGGAGGAGGTCAAGCCGCTCGAGATCGACTGGGGCGGCCTGGCCCTGCGCAAGGCCCGCCTGACCATCCACTCCTCCTCGCTCGGCGACGCCCTGGTCAACAAGGACGGCGACACGCTCTACTACCTGGCGCGCTTCGAGAAAGGCATGAACCTCTGGACGACCGACCTCAAGACGCGCGAGACCAAGATGCTCGTCGCGCTCGGCGCTAACAGCGGCCGCATGGAATGGGACAAGGACCGGAAGTCGATCTTCCTCCTCGCCGACGGGGCGCTGTCCAAGATCGACCCCTCGGGCGGCAAGAAGGAGGGGATCGGCGTCAAGGGCGAGTTGAGAGTCGACCTGGCCGCCGAGCGGGCCGCCCAGTTCGAGCACGTCTGGCGGCGGGTCCTCGAGACCTTTTACACGGCGGGCTTTCACGGCGCCGACTGGAACGCCCTCAAGGACGTCTATGAGAAGCACCTGCCCGGGATCGGCGACGGCTACGACTTCGCCGAGCTCCTGTCCGAGATGCTGGGCGAGCTCAACGTCAGCCATTGCGGGGCGCGCTACGGCCGCGCCATGGCGACCGCCGACGAAACCGCTTCGCTCGGCGCCCTCTACGACGTCGCCTACGAAGGCCCCGGCGTCCGGGTCGCCGAAGTCATCGCCGGCGGGCCGCTCGACAAGGCCGGTTTCGACATCGCACCCGGCGCGGTCATCGAGGCCGTCGACGGGGAAACGATCGCCCCCGAAAAGGGGATCGAGGCCTATCTCAACCGCAAGGCGGGCCAGCCGGTCCTCCTGACCGTCGCCCCTCCCGCCGCGGCCGTAAGCGCGAAAGCGGCGGGCCGCGCGCCCGCCCGGCGCGAGATCACGGTCAAGCCCGTCTCGCCGCGCGAGGAGTCCGGCCTTCTCTACCGCCGCTGGGTCCTGCGCAACCAGGCCGAAGTCGAGAGGCTGAGCGGCGGCCGCCTGGGCTACGTCCATATCCCCGGCATGAGCGATAGCGCCTACCGCTCGGCCTACGAGGAGGCCATGGGCAAGTTCGCCGAGAAGGAAGGCCTCATCGTCGACACGCGCTTCAACGGCGGCGGCGACCTCGTCGCCGACTTGGACATGTTCCTGAGCGGCCGGAAATTCTTCGACTACACGACCGACACCCGGAGCAACGGCTACGAGCCCAACTTCCGCTGGACCAAGCCCTCGATCTCGATCGTCGGCGAGGCCCAGTACAGCGACGGCCACTGCTACGCGTTCGCTTACCAGTTCCTCAAGCTGGGCAAGCTCGTCGGGATGCCCGTGCCCGGCACCTGCTCGTTCGCCGGCTGGGAGATGCTCGGCGACGGGGGCGTCCGTTGGGGCGTCGTGCCGCTCGGCGTCAAAGCGCCCGGCGTCGGCTACCTCGAAAACCATCAGACCGAGCCCGACGTCCGGGTCGCCAACAGCCCCGAGGAGGTCGTCCGCGGCCGCGACGAGCAGCTCGAAGCCGCCGTCGCCGAGCTGCTCAAGGAGATCAAGGGGCGAGATTGAACCCCGGGCGTAAT
Organism: Candidatus Aminicenantota bacterium; assembly: GCA_016933355.1. Lineage (GTDB taxonomy): Bacteria > Acidobacteriota > Aminicenantia > Aminicenantales > JAFGBC01 > JAFGBC01. The sequence goes on along the minus strand of JAFGBC010000184.1, from coordinate 857 downwards.
GCTCAGACGGGTGAGGGGAACGGGGCTCGCACCATCTAATCTGATCTATCGCTCCTAGGAAATAAATCGAGTCCAATCGTAAGGAGGCCCAAATGAAACACCGCCGTGCGCTCGCGATCTTGATTCTTGTCGCCGTCTTCAGCGCGGCCGGCGCCCTCCGCGCCGCCGAGCCGCCCTCCCTGGCCGGCCATTGGAAGGGCGCGATCGAGGTTCCCGGGACGAAGCTCGCCGTCGACCTCGACTTCGTCCTCGAAGCCGGGGCCTGGAAGGGCGACATCACGATCCCCGCCCAGAACGCCCGGAACCTCCCCCTGACGGGGATCGCGGTCGACGGCGTCAAGGTCGCCTTCGCGATCAAAGACGTCCCCGGCGACCCGACCTTCAATGGCGAATTCAGCCCGGACGGCCTCGCGATCTCGGGCGCGATGACCCAGGGAGGCCAGTCCTTCCCCTTCGCGATCAAGAAGGGAGACGACCCCGCCGCCAAGGCCCTGGCCGCGCTGGAGGGGTTCGACAAGATCGTCGAGAACGGCCTGACGGCGCTCCAAGTGCCCGGGATCGCCATGGCCGTCGTCAAGGACGACAAGGTCATCTACGCCAAGGGCTTCGGCTATAAGGACGTCGAGAATAAGGTCCCGGCGATCCCGGACACGATCTTCGCCATCGGCTCCGCCTCCAAGGCCTTCACCGTCTTCGCCCTCGGCAAGCTGGTGGACGAAGGCAAGGTCGAGTGGGACAAGCCGGTCCGGACCTATATCCCCTGGTTCCGACTCTATGACCAGGAGGCCGGCGAGCGCCTGACGCCCCGCGACCTCGTCACCCACCGCTCGGGCCTCCCCCGCCATGACCTGGTCTGG
>JAFGBC010000183.1 GCA_016933355.1 Candidatus Aminicenantota bacterium | reverse complement strand
ATGTCTTTCTTTATGAGGCCATAACATACCGGAAAGGAACCGGGCTGTCAACCCTTGGACGCGAAAAGACGCGGATGATTCGAAAGCTTCGGAAATCGGCGCCGCCGCCGGCTATTTCGTCTCTTGCGGTCCTTATTCTCTGCGGTTTTCCGGGGAGAGCACGGCCGCCCAGCCGCCGCCCGGCGCCAAGTCCAAGCTCAACTTGTCCCCTTTCCGAACCGCGATCTTTTCTCTTTTGAAATCAGAACCATAGCGCGAGGCGTTAACGCCGTCGCCGAGGATGACCGCTTCGAATCCGCCCTCGCCCAGGAAATCGAGGCGGATCTCAAGCGTCCGGGGAGTCCAGTCGGTCATGGCGCCCAGGAACCATTCCTCCCCCTTCCGTCTGGCGACGACCGCGTAGTCCGACACTCTTGCGTCAAGAACCTTCGTTTCGTCCCAAGTAGTCGGAACCTTGGCCAGGAATTCCATGGCTTCGGGTTCCCCGTCATAGCGCGAGGGGGAATCGGCCAGCATCTGGAGGGGGCTTTCGTAGATGACGTACATGGCCAGCTGATGGCAGCGCGTCCCCTGGCTCATCGGCGCGTTGAAAACGGCCCGGAAGTCCTGCCGGGCGGCGTTGACCATGGCGCCCGGCGTGAAATCCATCGGCCCGGCCAGCATCCGGATGAAAGGGATGAGGAGGTCGTGCTCGGGCGTCACTCGGTCGCTCCATTTGCCGTACTCCAGCCCGAGGACTCCCTCCCGGGTCAGGACGTTGGGGTAGGCCCTCCGTAGTCCGGTCGGCTTATAGGCACCGTGGAAATCCACGATAAGGCGCCTTTTGGCCGCCGCCTCGGCGACCTTCCAGTAAAAGCCGACCGTCTTCTGGTCGTCACGGTCCATGAAGTCGACCTTGACGCCCTTGGCCCCCCAAGCCGCGAACCGGTCCAGGGCTTGGTCGAGCTGCCGGTCCAGGGTCAGCCAGACGCACCACAGGATAAGCCCGACGTTTCGTTCCCGGGCGTAGGCGGCCAGCGCATCCATGTCAACCTCGGGGTTGACCCGGAACAGGTCGTCGGGCGCCGACCAGCCCTCGTCCAGGATGACATACGCGATCCCGTGCCGTGCGGCGAAGTCGATATAATGCCGGTAGGTGGCCGTGTTGACGCCCGACGCGAAGCCGACGCCGAACAGGGTGTTGGCGTTCCACCAGTCCCAGGCCACCTTGCCCGGCTTGATCCAAGCCGTATCCCTCAAGATGGTCGCCGGCGCCAAGCGATAGACGATATCGTTCTCGATCAAAGCGCCGTCCCTCTCGGCGACGGCGATGACGCGCCACGGGAAGGCGCGTCGCCCCGACGTCGCCGCGATGTATTCGGCCCGCTTCGTGACGACGACCGTCCGGTCGCTCTTATCCTTGAGCTTCTCCTCGAGGGGATAGGGCGCGAACAGGCCGCGGAGCTCGGCCCGGCCGGCGTCGTTCCCGGCCAGGAACATGCCGGGGTAATCCCGGAGGTCGGCCTCGGTCAGGACGACGTTCGGCCCGTCCGGGACATCGACCAGGACGGGGACGAAGCCGAAGCGCGACGCGCCGACCTCGCTCAACGGGAGCCGGGTGTAGGTGTTCTCGAACGACATCTGGAGCCCTGAAGCGAACGGGATATACGCCGGCGGGTCGCCGGCGAAACGGAAGACGGCCTCCTCGGCAAGAACCTTGACCTCCCCGGGAAGGCGCGTGACGAATCGGTAGGCGGCCCCGTCGTCGTAGACGCGCGCGACGAGGCTGAAGCCGCCCTTGAAGTCGAGCGTCAGCTCCTCGAAGGCGTCCGGGATGACGGCCCTCTTCTCGGGGACCGCCGGCCTGATCCGGTCGCGGACCGAACGGCGCTTGACGTCGGCGATCTTGGGGTTCGCGCCGAGGACGCGGCCGTCGGCCAGAGTCAACCCGATCGCCGACGGCTCGATGAGCGCGATCCCGTCCCGATCGAGGGCGTAGCGAACATCCTCCGCGACCAGGAAGCGAAAGACGAGCCGACGATCGGGAGAGGCGGCCTCGTAGGTCTCGGCCGCGACCGGGACGGCGGCGCCGGCCGAAAGCCGGGCGGCGACGAGGAACGCAAAAAGAAGCGGGGACGTCTTGGCGGGGATCATGGCCGAATTATACCTTGAAACAGCCGCGCCCCGCGTGTATAAATATCTTCTCGTCTCATCGCAGGAGGAGTCGGCCGATGAAAAAAACCGGGTTCGGCATCGTCCTGATGTTTGCCGCTCTCCAGCCTCTGGTCGCTCAGGTCGCGAGCCTGAGCCATGTCTTCCAGGCCGGCAAAGGACTGAGGGACAGCGACGGCGACGGCTGGCCCGACCGCGTCGCTCTTCAGGTCGTTCTGTCCGACGACGCGTCGGCGGTCGAGGCGGCCCTGGCCGCGGACATCGCGGCCCGGGCCAACCTGGAAAGCCTGGCCGTGGACATGGGGCTCGTCCGGAGGGAGTCCGAGCTGGCCAAAGCCCAGGGGCTGGACAACCTGATCCTCATCGGAACCGGCACGGCCGTCGCCAAAGAGCTCCTCAAGAGCGATCGGCGCCGGGCGGCGCTCGGACCGTCCCAGGGCCTGGTCTTCGTCTTCTCGGCCAAGGCCGGACGGCGGGGCGTCGCGGTCATCGGCGGCTCCGAGGACGCGCTGCTCCGAACCGGCCGCGCTTTCTTCCTCCGCTGGCCCTATTTCTGGGACGTCTGGGGCCGGGAAGACGGGCCGACCTACTTCTCGCTCGAGCGCGACATCGAGCGCTTCCTCGGCGGGGAGGGGATAGGCCTTCAGAGAACGATCCTGGCCTCGGCCCTCTACGGATTCCCGCTGGCGGACGTCCCCGGCGACCTAGGGCGGACGTTCGCCTTCGAAACCGGCGGGATCGAGCGGTTGCAGGTCGAGATCCATTTCGCCGACGGCGAAGACCTGGAGAAGGCCTTCCGGGCCCTGGATCTCCTGCGCGTCCAGCGGGCGAAAGGGATCCGGACCGCGGTCCTCTCCTACCCCGGCTGCGGGTCGATCTCGTTCGAGCTCCGCTACGGCAAGACGGCCCGCGCGGTCGAGCTTCCCCGGCTCGGGGCGCCGCTCCGCGTCCTGACCCCGCGCTTCAAGGAGGAGCCGGCCCGCGACGTCAAGGGCAAGGACTTCGACCTGGCCAGCCTCTTCTCGACCCGGGGCGTCTTCGGCGACGTCGACAAGGACACCGTCGCGGACGATGTCGAGAGCACGATCGTCATCCCTTCCGACCGGAGCCTACGGAGCCTGTCGTGTCTCTCTTCGCGTCTCGTCCTGGACACGGCCGGGGCCTCGTTTCCGCTCGTCCTTCTCGACCGCGAGGTCGAGCGGGCCAAAGCGCTGCCGGCCCCCATCCTCGTCGGGGACAACGCCCTGAACCGGGAGCTCCTCCGGACGGCCAAGCTCAAGCCGCTTCCGCTCGAGCCCGGACAGGCCTCGGTTCAGGTCGTCGCCAAGGCCTTCGGCTCGTCCAACGCCCTGTCCATCGTCGGCCCCGACGACGCGGCCGTGGAGAAAGCCTTGAGCTACCTCGGCCGGACGTTTCCCTATTTCGCCGAGTTCCGAGCGGGGGCGCCGAGCCTGCGCGATGTCCCCGCCGACCTGGACGGATTCCTCAAGGGCGAGAGAGGCGCCGCCGAAGCGTTCCTGAGCCGGGCCCTGGATAAAGCGGCGGCCGACCTGAAGGGGAAAGACCTGGAATCGGTCGAGGTGGAGCTGGACCTCCCCCGCCGGAACGCGGTCTTCGCGGACTGGGTCCGGACGTCGCTCGCCTCATCGCTCAAGGCCGACGAGGTCAAGGTCGAATCGAAATCGCTCAAAGACGGCGTTCCGGTCTTCGCCAAGGAGAAGGCCTTCCCGTGGGAGGCCGAGACGGCGCTGGCCGTCTTGGAGGAGGCTCTGGCTTCGCCGCCCGCGGCCTCGCGGCTCCCGGTCAAGGTCAGTCTGGGGCTGAGCGAATCCCCCGCCGTCCGCCGGACGATCAGGAAGAGGACGCTGGAGATCCTGGCCGCGGCCGGCGTCCCGGCCGGCGAGGTCGAAGTCGCGTCGGCCTACAAGCCGGGCTTTTTCTGGCTGACCGAGGAGATCCTGCCCGCCCTCAAGGACAAGGCTCCGGCCCGGCTCGTCGTCGCCTGGAGCCGGGAGCAGGACGACTTCAGCCGCCCCAAGCGCTTCTACGCCGACCCGGCCCGCTGGCTTCAGGAGCTCTATCCGGCCGACGAAATCCTGTCGCGCGAGCTCGGACTCCCGGTCGAACGCGTCGAGTTCGAGATGAAGCCTCCGGGGGGGCCGGCCTATCGGGCGACCGCCTTCGACGGCCGGGGCGCCGTCGTCCTGGACCGGTCCTTCACGCCCCGAACCCGCGAGATCCCCTTCCTCGGCGTCCTGCCCGAGTGGGGAACGGTCCGCGTCACGACGGGCTGGATCGTCGTCCAAGAGGGAAGCCGGACGCTCGTCGACCGGACGCTGGCAACCGACCTCGAGACGTTCTGGGAGTATTATCAGTCCGAGATCCTGCCGGCGGTCTACGGCCGCATCCTCGAGAAAACGGGGAGCGAGCCGACCTTCTCCAAGCAGCCCTATTTCAAGAGGCTCCAGGTCGAGCTCTGGCTCAGCGAGCCGGACGAGCGGATCGGCCTCGACGAGGAGATGGTCAGCAGCCTGGAAGCCATCCATGACGAGATCTACTTCGACACGCTGGACTTCCTGCGAGGCATCACCCGCTTCGACCCCGACGACAAGGATGTCCCCGAGGACACGTCCCGCTATTCGGCGCCCGGCAACGTCCTGCCCGTTCTCCATCCCTCGCTCGAAGGCCGGGCCGGACGGGCCCGGGTCAGCTTCGAGGACTGGCCCGCGGCGGCGCCCCGGATGGTCCTGCGCTGGAAGGAGAGGGGCCGCGACGCCCTGTCCAAGACCGTCGGCTGGCCGTCCCTCAAAGTCAAGCCGGGTTCGGTCCTCGCCCTCGTCCATGACGGCCGCGAGAGCCGCGTCGCCGGCCTGACCGCGGTCCTCGACTGCGAGTCCGAGCCGGATTATTTGACGCTCGTCGACGTGCTGCAATCCTACCGCGAGCTTCTTGAGCGCGGACTCCTCGTCCGCTCCTTCGACTACCCCTCCTTGCGCACCCTGACCCTGCGGCTGAAAACAAAGGACCTGGAGAAGGATGAGGTCCTGGCCCTTCCGATCCGGTCGGCGGAGGAGCCGGCTGCGGGGACGGCGCCGGGCGGGAGCGGAGCCTCCGTGCCCGACGACGAAATCCTCTCCTACGAAAAGACCTGGGCGATCGTCCGGCGGCTGAGCGAGCGCCCGGGAATCCAGGCCTACTCCGGCGGCCTGTCCTTCGAAGGCCGGGAGATCCCGGTCTTGGAAATCACGACCCCCCGCGAGGCGTACGCGTCCGTCCCCCGCCTAACGGCCTTCAAGCCGACGCTTCACATCAACGCCCGGCAACACGCGAACGAGGTCGCCGGGACCAACTATTCGCTCATGCTGGCCGAGCGACTGATCCAGGACAAGGCCTACGCGGATTATCCCAAGCGGATGAACATCGTCATCCAGCCCATGGAGAACCCGGACGGCGCCGAGACGGCGTTCGCCCTCCAGGCCCTGACGCCCCATCACAGCCTTCATGCCGGACGCTACGGCGCCCTGGGGATCGAAATCGGGGGGCCGGCCCCGCCCGGACGCCCTGTCGCTCCCGAGGCGGCCGTCCGTAAGGCGATCGCCGCGGCCTGGCGGCCCGACGTTTTTCTCAACCTCCACGGTTATCCGTCCCACGAGTGGGTCCAGCCCTTCTCCGGCTACGCTCCGTATCTCTTCCGCGACTACTGGATCCCGCGCGGCTGGTACGCCTACTTCAGCGCGCTCCGCCATCCCCTCTTCGGGCGCTGGGGTGAAGCCGGCGCCGTCCTGCAGCGGTTCCTGATCGAGGAGATGGAGGGGAACGAGCGGATCCGGGCCTCCAATAAGAAGTTTTACGACCGCTACGAACGCTGGGCGTCCCGCTGGCAGCCCGTCCTCGCCGACCTCGAGCTCTACGACGGGCTCAATATCTACGCCAAGCGGCGCTCCTCCCGGGAGGCGCGGCCGGCGCCCGGGGGACAAACCCTGCTGGCATCGGAAACGCCCGAGGTCATGGACGAGACGGCCCGCGGCCCCTGGCTGAAGGCGCTCTGCGAGCAGGGCCTCGCCTATCTCCGCGCCCACCTCAGATACTTGGCCCAGGCGAAACCCGAGGTCGGTCGCATCGAGGAGGAGGTTCGGGGCCGGATCCGGGTTCAATTCTACCGGAGCCGTCCGCCGACGGCCGCCCCGTCCCGGCCCGGGGACGCCCCTTGAGAAACGCGGGGCGGCCGGGGCTTGGAATGCGCCCAACTTTTTATTACAATACACGTATCACAAAGAGACTTTGCAACTTTTCAATCCTTAGGAGGAAGAGATGAGAAAGCGCGGATTAGCGGTCTTGGCCGGGCTCGTGCTGCTGGCGGGCGTCGGCGGCGACCTTTGGAGCCAGACGGCCCAGGATGTCCTCAAGAAGATGATCGAGGCCCAGGGCGGCGAGAAGGTCCTGGTCGGCATCAAGGACTCGACGATGAGCGGCAGCATGGAAATGATCCAGATGGGCATGAACGGCGCCATCACCATGTACATGAAAGAGCCGAACATGATGCGGATGGACATCGAGGTCATGGGCATGGTCATCACCCAAGCCTTCGACGGCGAGAAGGGCTGGTGGGTCAACCCCCAGACGGGCGCGTCCGAGGAGCTTCCGGACAGCCAGGCCGACAGCCTCAAGAAGCAGGCCCTGGGCAACGACTCGCTCCTCCACCCCGAGAAGTACGGGATCAGCTACGAGCTGAAGGGCACCGAGCAGGTCGACGGCAAGGACTGCGTCGTGCTCGAGCAGACGTTCAAGGACGGCAACAAGAACACGATCCTCCTCGACAGCGCCACCTACCTGCCCTACAAGACCCGGACCAAAGCCCTGAACCAGATGGGTGTGGAAGCCCTGTCCGAGACGGTCATGACGGACTATAAGACGGTCGAAGGCATGCAGGTCCCCCACGCCCTGACCATCTACCGGGACGGCCAGGAGTTCATGAAGATGACCGTGACCAAGGTCAGCTTCAACGCCGGCCTGGAGGACGCGTTCTTCAAGATGTCCAACTAGCGGCCTCGGGCCATAGTCTTCGTCGGCGATGCGATCCCCGGGGCTCGACCCCGGGGTTTTTTTTGAAGGAGGACGGATGAAGACGAACAAGGTTTGGATTCCCGGATGTCTCGTCCTGGCTCTGCTGGCCGCCTGCGCGGTCAACCCCGTCACGGGCAAGCGCGAGCTGAGCCTCATCTCGGAGCAGCAGGAGCTGCAGCTCGGCGCCGAAAGCGACGCGCAGATCCGCGGCCAGTACGGCATCTATCAGGACGCGGCCCTCGAGAGCTACATCACCAAGCTCGGACGGGCCCTGGTCCCCCATTCCCATCGCCCCCAACTGCCCTACCACTTCGCCGTCATCGACGACCCGGTCGTCAACGCCTTCGCCGCGCCCGGCGGCTACGTCTACCTGACGCGCGGCATCCTGGCCATGGCCGGTTCCGAGGCCGAGATCGTCTCGGTCCTGGGCCACGAGCTCGGCCACATCAACGCCCGCCACAGCGTCCGCCGGATGAGCCAGGCCGTCCTGACCCAGATCGGGCTGGGCCTGGGCAGCATCCTGAGCGAGGATTTCGCCAAGGTTTCCGGCCTGGCCGGCGTCGGCGCCCAGCTCCTCTTTCTCAAATACAGCCGGGACGACGAGCGTCAGGCCGATGCCCTGGGCGTCCAGTACGCCCGGAGCGCGGGCTACAACCCGGCCGGGATGGTCGCCTTCTTCGAGTCGCTCGAGCGCCTGGGGGATCTCTCGGGCAAGGGAAGCCTCCCGGGATTTCTGTCGACCCATCCCCTGACCAAGGAGCGCATTCAGACCACCAAGGCCATGCTGACGGCCGACGACGCCGGACGCTTCGAGAACCGGGACCTCTACCTCAAGGCTGTCGACAATATCGTCTACGGCGATGACCCGCGGCAGGGCTACGTCGAGGCCAACGCCTTCTACCACCCGGATATGGCCTTCACCTTCAGTTTTCCGGCGGGCTGGAAGCTCCAGAACACGGCCGCCCAGGTCGTCCTGACCAGCCCCCAGGAGGATTGCGCCTTCTGGCTTCAGGCGGAAAAGAGCGCGGAGGACCTTTCCGCCTACGCCCGGAAGAAACTCGCCGGGATCGAGGGCGGGACGCTCCTCCAGGACCAGTCCTTCAAGATCAACGGCCTGGCTTCCTATCATCAGACGATCGACGTCACAGGACAGGGCCAGCAGCAGACGGAGGCGACCCGGGCCCGTCTGTCCTACATCCGCAAGGCCGACTTCATCTACACCTGCGGCGCCGCCGCTGCGCTGAGCACCTTCAGCCGCCGCGACCCGGAATTCAGCCGGATCGTCAAGTCCTTCGAGACGCTGCGCGACCGGACGAAGCTCGACCGCCGGCCCAAGCGGCTCAAGATCATGAAGGGCGACGGCCGCCGGACGCTGGAGGCGATCTTCCAGGCGGAGGGGGTGGCCAAGGATCTCTGGCCGACCCTGGCCGTGATGAACGCGCTTCCGCTCAACCAGACGCCCGCGGCCGGACGCCCGGTCAAGGTCGTGCGCTGACTCACGCGCCCTAGATCTGGGCTTCCTTGAGGACGCCGTAGGCGAGGCGGAGGGCGCGCAGCCCCTCCTCCCCCGTCACCTTGTTTGTCTTCCCCGTCCGGACGCTGTCCAGAAAATTCTTGAGCTCCTTCTTGAGGGGCTCTTCCTTCTGGATCTTGAGCGTCTTGATGTCCGTCTGACGGCCGTGGAGGGGGAAGACTTTGACCTCCTGGTCGATGTAATCGATCGAGTAGTAGGAGGTCGGCTCGAAGATGCGGAGCTTGCGAACCTTGCCTTGATGGACCCGGCTCGCGGTCAGGGTCGCGACGCAGCCCGACTTGAACTCGAGCCGGGCGGTGGCGATGTCGACCTTCTCCGAAAGGACGTGGATCCCGGTCGATTTGATCCCGATGACCTCGTCCCGGATCAGGGCCATGATGATGTCGAGGTCGTGGATCATGAGGTCGAGGACGACGTCGATGTCCAGGGAGCGGGCCGAGAACGACCCCAGCCGCTGGACCTCGAGGAACTTCGGCTCGGTGATCAGGTTCTCGACGGCCTCGACGGCCGGGTTGAAGCGCTCGAGATGGCCGACCTGGAGGATGAGGCCTTTGCGGGCGGCCGCCGCGACCAGCCGCTCGCCCTCCTCGACGGTGGCCGTGATCGGCTTCTCGACCAGGACCGACTTGCCGCGTTCGAGGAGGGCCATCGAGATCGCGAAGTGCTCGACGGTCGGCGTCGCGACGACGGCCGCGTCGATCTCGTCGATCATGTCCTCGTAGTCCTGGTAGTACTGGACGCCGTGGCGGTTCCCGATCTCGAGGGCTTTCCGGAAGTTGATGTCGGCGACGGCCTTGAGTTCCGCTTCCTCCAGATAGGACAGGATGCGGGCATGCTGGGTGCCCAGGTATCCGACGCCGATGATCCCGACCTTGATCTTCTCCATGCACCCCACTCCTAGGGAATCCGGTCTTCGCCCGGCCGGGCAATGACGGCCAGCCCGTTCGCGTCGGACAGAGCCAGCGCCTCCTCCTTTTGGAAGAAGGGGACGACGCCGGCTTCGATGCACAGCGCGGCCGCTCGGACCGCGACGAGGCCGCGGACGGTCGTCAGGCCGACGGCCGGCAGGTCGACTCGGGGGTCCTGGCGCCGGCGCCCGACCTTGAGGACGACCGTCCCCGGCCCCGCCAGCTCGCCCGCCCGCAGGATGGTCCGGTCCGTTCCCTCCAGGCCTTCGACCGCGACGACGACGCCGTCCTTGACGACGAGGGTCTGGCCGATCTCCTCGTCCGCGACCCGGCGGGCAAGCGGCCAGCCGAAGGCTAGGTCGGTCAGGACGCCCGGCGCCGGCGCCGTCCGGCCCAAGATCCCGGCCGGACACAGGAAGCGCCGGAAGAAGGGGCTGGGATCGCCGACTGCGAAGCCCCGGCCGGCCAGGTGATTGATGAGCGCCCGGAGGAGCGGGCCCGCCCTCCGGTCGCCCGGGGGAGTCGCGACGGCCGAGGTCTCAGGCCCGGCGGCGGTCGTTTCGAGCGCGGTCCGCGGGTCGACCTTGCCCGCCATGTAAACGGTTTCGACTCCCGCTCCGCGGAAGAATTCGACCAGCCCTCCGACATCCTGAGGGGCGATCCAGGCGAAGGCGTCGGCCAGGCCGGCCAGCTCCGGGTCGGCCGCGTCCCGGACTCCGGCCACGGCCGCTCGCCAGCCGCGGGCCGAGACTTCCGCGAGCACGAGGCGGGGAACGTCGCCGGCCCCGGCGATCAGTCCGATGCGTCGTCGCATGCGTCCGCCGTCTTCTTGAGGATCCCCCGCCGGGAGGTCGCGATGAAGTCGAGCACCAGGTCGCGGTCCTCGCCGGCCGGCACCTCGCTCCGGATGCGCTCGACGGCCTGCGGCGTCGCCAGGCCCGAGTAGAACAGGATCTTGAACACGGCTTTGAGGGCGTTGCGGCGCTCGACCGAGAGGCCGCGCCGGCGGAGGCCGACGACATT
>JAFGBC010000182.1 GCA_016933355.1 Candidatus Aminicenantota bacterium | reverse complement strand
GCGATCCTCCTCGCCCTGGCGACCAAGGACATCTGCGTCTCGACCGGCTCCGCCTGCAGCGAAGGATCCGAGGAGGTCTCCCCCGTCCTGGCCGCGATCGGCCTTCCGCCCGAGATCGCCCGCAGCTCGATCCGGATGTCGCTGGGCCGCTTCAACACCGACCAGGACGTGGACATCGTCCTACGCGAACTCCCCGAAATCGTGGCGAACCTCCGCAAGATCTCGTCGTTCGACCCGGAATTCTAGCCGCGGATCGCCTCGAGATAGATCCGGCGCGCCTCCAGGAAAAACGTCGTCTGGGCCTCGCGCCGGAAATCGGGATAGGTCCAGTCGAGGGCGCGCGCGCCCTGCCTCGTGAACAAGAGTTCGAGATGGGCGTAGATGCCGTCCCTCAGGGCGACCCGGTGGGCAAAATCCTTGGCCGTGGCCATGAAGAGGGCCGAGGCGGTCAGATAGCCCGGGTCGAGGTTCACGGCGCGCCGCCCTTCCCCCGTCCCGCTCCCGATCTCGCGCTCCCAGCCATTGGTCCGAAGCTTGATGCCGGCCAGACGGTCGGGCGGCCCGAGCTCGGCAAAGCTCAAAAAAACCCTCTTCAAACCGCGGCCCATCTCCTTTTCGTAATACTCCGTCATATCGAAGGCGAAGGTCTCGCTCCGGAGGTCGACCGGGCCGAGCAGCCCGGTCAGCCTGGACGCGGCTTCGTCCCGGGCGGCCTGGTCGGCGTAGATGATCCCGCAGACATACTTGACGGGCGCGAACGGCTTGGCATCGGCCACGGCGCTTTCATGGTATGCGGCCCGCGGGTCCGCGTCAACGGGGCCGATTGATTTCGCGTCTTTCATCTCATATAATGGGCCAATCATGGACTGGGTTTATGTCGAGGACATCGCCGGCCACGCCGGCCGAGAGGTCGAAGTCCGCGGCTGGGTTTATCACAAGCGGTCGAGCGGCAAAGTCCGCTTCCTCGTCGTTCGCGACGGGACGGGCCTCCTCCAAGGGACGATGTACAGCGCCGACAAAGACGCCCCCCTCTTCCAGACCTTCGACGCGCTGACTCAGGAATCCTCGGTCCTCGTCCGGGGCGTGGTCCGCGAGGAGAAGAGGGCGCCGGGGGGGTTCGAGCTCGAAATCCGGGAGATCGTGCCCGTCCAGATTTCCCGCGATTACCCGATCACGCCCAAGGAACACTCGACGCCGTTTCTGATGGAGCACCGCCACCTCTGGCTCCGCTCCGAGAAACAGCACGCCGTGCTCCGCGTCCGGGCCGAGGTCGTCAAGGCCATCCGCGACTTTTTCGACGGCCGCGGCTTTCGGCTGATGGACACCCCCATCCTGACCCCGAGCGCCTGCGAGGGGACGACGACCCTGTTCGAGACCGCCTACTTCGACCAGAAGGCCTATCTCAGCCAGAGCGGCCAGCTCTACAACGAGGCCACGGCGATGGCCTTCGGCAAAGTCTACTGCTTCGGACCGACCTTCCGGGCCGAGCGGTCCAAGACCCGCAAGCACCTCATCGAGTTCTGGATGGTCGAGCCCGAAGTCGCCTTCGCGACCCTCGAAGACATCACCGTCCTGGGCGAGGACCTCGTCCTGTTCATCATCGACCGGGTCCTGACCAGGCGGCGGGCCGATCTCGACATCCTCGAGCGGGACGTGAAGCCTCTCGAGCGGGTCGCCAAGCCTTTTCCGCGGCTCCGCTACGAGGAGATCCTGCCCCGCCTCCAGGAAAAGGGATCGACGATCAAGTTCGGCGACGACTTCGGCGCGCCCGAGGAAGCCCTCCTCTCCGAGTTCTACGACGTCCCCGTCTGTATCAGCCATTTCCCGGCCGCCGTTAAAGCCTTCTACATGCAGCCCGCGCCGGACCGTCCCGACCTCGCCCTCGGCGTCGACGTCATCGCCTCCGAGAGCTACGGCGAGATCATCGGCGGCGGCCAGCGCATTCACGACCTGGACCTGCTCGAAGAGCGCATCCGGGAGCACCGGCTCCCCCGCGAAGCCTACGAGTGGTACCTGGACCTCCGCAAGTACGGTTCGGTCCCCCACTCCGGTTTCGGGCTGGGCGTCGAGCGGACCGTCTCCTGGATGTGCGGCATCAAGCATATCCGCGAGACGATCCCCTTCCCCCGGCTTCTTTATCGGATTTACCCCTAGGCCCCGGCCCAAGACTCCCGGCGGGCCGCGAGGACAAGGCTGGACTTCGTGAAGATCACGCTCATCAGCTACGGATGCGCCAAGAACCTCGTCGACAGCGAGGTCATGCTCGGGACGTTGGCCGAAGCGGGCTACGCGTTCACGCCCGACGCGGCCGCGGCCGATATCCTCATCGTGAACACCTGCGGGTTCATCCGGCCCGCCCGCGACGAAGCCGACCGCGCCATCCGCGACGCGCTCCGGCTCAAGCGGACGCGCGGGCCCAAGTCGGTCGTCATCGCGGGCTGCTACGTGGAGAGAGACAGGGCCGCTCTGGCCGCGCGCTACCCTGAGGTCGACCTCTGGCTGGGGGTGAAGGATTTCGATCACATCGTACCCGCCCTTCGCGGCGAACCGTTTCGCCCGGGCGGCCGAACCTTCCTGTACTCCCACGACTCGCCGCGCGTCCTGTCCACGCCGCGCGGCTGGGGCTACCTGAAGATATCGGAAGGCTGCTTGCACGCTTGCGCCTTCTGCGCTATCCCGGCCATCAAAGGCCCCTATCGTTCGCGCCCGGTCGAGTCGATCGTCGCCGAGGCGCAGCGGCTGGCTGAGCGCGGCGTCCGCGAGATCAACATCATCTCCCAGGATACGACCGCCTACGGCCGCGACCTCGGGCTCAAGGACGGACCGGCCCGCCTCCTGCGCACGCTCGTCGGCGTGGAGGGCGTGGACTGGATCCGGCTCCTCTACGGCTACCCGGACGAAGTCGACGACGCCCTCCTTGAGGCCATGGCCGATCCCAAGGTCTGCCGCTACCTCGACATCCCGTTCCAGCACGCCCATCCGGACATCCTGCGGCGCATGGGGCGAGGCTTGGCCGGTCCGCGGGCCCTCCGCCTCCTGGCCAAAATCCGGGGCGCTCTACCCGGCGTCGCCCTCCGGACCTCGGTCATCGTCGGCTTCCCCGGAGAGGGGCGCGCCGAGTTCGAAGCGCTCCTTCGATTCGTCGAGGAGGCCCGCTTCGACCACCTCGGCGTCTTCGCGTATTCGATGGAAGCGGGGACCCCGGCCGCCCCGCTGGGCGACCCGGTCGAGGCGAGCGTCAAAACTCGGCGCAAGAACGCTCTGATGGAGCGCCAGGCGGCCGTCTCGCTCGAAGCGAACCAAAACCGCGTCGGTCAGCGGTTCCCCGTGCTCTTCGAAGGCCTGCGCTCGGGGTCGGCGCAGCGTCTCATCGGCCGCGGCCCCTTCCAGGCGCCCGAGGTCGACGGCATCATCGAGGCCGAAGCGAAAAGCGCCCACGACGCCGCGCGTCTTCCCGGGACCATCGGGCAGGTTGAAATCACGGCCGCGGATGTATATGATCTAAAGGGAAAGATTATCGAATGAGGCTCGCCGCCAAGACCATCGCCACCTTTTTCGGCATCGGCTTCGCCCCCCTCGCTCCCGGAACGGCCGCCAGCGCGGCCGTCGTCGTCCTTTACCAGGCCTTTCTTCATCGCTGGCCCCTGCCCCTCCTCGTCGGCCTGCTCGTCGCCGTCGTCGCGCTCGGGATATGGGCGGCGGGCCGGACGGCGGCGATTCTCGGACGACCCGACCCGCGCACCATTGTCGTCGACGAGGTCGCCGGACAGCTGGCCGCCCTTGTCCTGTGCCCGGCCGACTGGATTCCGGTCCTCATCGGGTTCGGGCTGTTCCGGTTCTTCGATATCGTGAAGCCCTTCCCAATCCGCCTCTGCGAGCGGCTTCCGGGCGGCTGGGGCATCATGGCCGACGATCTGGCCGCGGGCGCGGCGGCCTTTCTGCTGCTCCGGCTGTATCTCATCCTCATCTAACCGCAGAGGAGCCGTCATGGCCAAGACGATCCGGGTCGAGATCATCGCGGTCGGCAGCGAGCTGCTCTCCCCTCATTATCTGGACACGAACTCGCTCTATCTCACCCGGATCATGAATGAGTTGGGACTCCCGGTCGTCCGCAAGACGATCGTCGGCGACGACGCGGCTTCGCTCTCCGGCTGCTTTCGGGACGCCCTCAAGCGAGCCGATCTGATCCTCGTCAGCGGAGGGCTGGGGCCGACCGAGGATGACCGGACACGCGAGGTCTGGGCCCGTGTCCTGAACCGGCCGCTCGTCTTCCAGCCGGCCGTCTACGAGCGCATCCGCCGCCGCTTCCGCAGGCGCGGCCTGACGCCCACGACGTCCAACCGAAAGCAGGCGTACGTCCTCAAGGGCGCCCGCATCCTCCCTAACAAGAACGGGACCGCGCCGGGCCTCTGGATCGAAGCAACGGGGCGGACCGTCATCCTCCTCCCCGGCCCGCCCGCCGAGCTTAAGCCCATGGTCCAGGACCTCGTCTGGCCTCGGCTCCAGAGGCGGCGCCGAGGATTTTACGTCCGCCGGGTGCTCAAGCTCACCGGGTTGGGCGAGTCCGTCCTCGAGAACGAGATCGTCGACCTCTATCCCAAGGACGCCGCCTTGTCCGTTACGACCCTGGCCTCTCCGGGACAGCTCGAGATCCATATCTACGGCTGGTCGGATAAGGGCCGCTCGGCCCTGGCCGGAAAGGCGCACCGGCTCGAGAAGGCCTTCGCCGAGCGGCTGGGGGATTTCATCTTTTCCCGGAATGAAGAGAGCTTGGAGGAGGTCGTGGCCGACCTCCTCGCCTCCCGAGGCAAGACGGTGGCGACGGCGGAATCCTGCTCGGGAGGACTTCTCTCCCACCGCCTGACCAACGTGCCGGGAAGCTCCGCCTTTTTCTTGGAGGGAGTCGTCGCCTACGCCGACCAGGCCAAGACGGAGCGGCTCGGCGTCCCGGCTCCGCTCATCCATCAGTACGGGGCCGTCAGCGCCCACGTCGCCCGGGCCATGGCCGAAAGCGTGCGGCGCAGGTCGCGCGCCCACTTCGGACTGGCCGTTACCGGAATCGCCGGGCCGGGCGGCCGAACGCCCACCAAACCGGTCGGGCTCGTCTACACCGCCCTGGCTTGGGACAACGGCACCCAAATCGAAAAGAACCTCTTCCCTGGCGCCCGCGACGCCGTTAAATTCCAGTCCAGCCAGAAAGCGCTCGACATGCTGCGGCGACATCTCCTCCTGGCCCGCGCCAAGCCCGCCCGCCCGCCTCGGAACCGCGCCCGCCGGACGCTCAAAGGACACCGACCATGAGAACCTTCATCGCCATCGACCTGGACCCCGCCCTCAAAGACCGAGTCGCGCTTCTCGTCCAGAAGCTGAGCCGGGCGAACCCCAACGTCAAGTGGACCGACCGGGAAGGCATGCACCTGACGCTCAAGTTCCTGGGCGAGATCGACGACGCCCAGGCCGAAGCCGTCAAGGACGGGCTCCGGGCGGTGGCCGCCCGCCATCATCCCTTCGAGCTCGGCCTGCGAGGGACGGGAACGTTTCCGCCCGGAAGTCGCAACCCCCGCGTCCTGTGGGCCGGGTTCGAGCCGCGCGACGAGCTCTCCGCCCTCCAGGCCGACATCGAGGAAGAACTGGCGCACAAGGGCTTCCCCAAAGAGGAGCGGCCCTTCCGGCCCCACCTGACGCTGGGTCGGGTCCGCACCAGCCGGGATATCCAGAAAACGGTCCGGGAGCTCGAGAGCTGGGCGGAATTCGAATTCGGGTACATGGGCGCCAAGGCGGTAACGCTCTTCGAGAGCACGCTGACGCCCGAGGGCGCCCGCTACACGGCCCTCGGAGAGTTCCCGCTCGCCTGACGCCATGAAGATCGCGTTCGCGCTCGGCTCCTATCTTCTGGGAGCCGTGCCCAGCGGCTATCTCCTGGTCCGGCTCCGGGCCAGGCGCGATATCCGGAGCCTGGGGAGCGGGAACACCGGGGCGACGAACGTCCTGCGGATCCAAGGCTGGAAGGCGGCGCTGCCGGTCGCCCTGTTCGACGTCGTCAAAGGCGCGCTTCCTCCTTTCCTCGCTCTCCGCCTCTTCCACGACGAACGGCTGGCCCTGATCGCCGCCCTCCTGGCCGTCCTCGGACACTGTTATCCCGTCTACATCGGGTTCCGGGGCGGCAAGGGCGTGGCCACGACGCTCGGCGCCCTGCTCATCGTCGGCTGGTGGACGCCCTTCGCGGTGGCCCTTGCCGTATTCGCCGGAACGCTCGCCCTCACGCGCTTCGTATCCCTCGGCTCGCTCCTGGCCGCCCTGTCCGTTCCCGTCTCAAGCCTCGTCTTCAACCGCGGCCGGGCGTTCGCGGCCTGGGGGCTGGCTCTGTTCGTCCTGATCGCGATCCGCCACAGGGAGAACATCGGGCGGCTTCTGCGCGGAGAGGAGCGCCGGCTCGGCCGCCGCGAGGGGGGGCAACCGTCATGATCGCGACCGTTATCGGCGGAGGAAGCTGGGGAACGGCCTTCGCCCTCCACCTGGGACGGCTGGGCATCCCGACCCGCCTCTGGGTCCGCGAGGACGATGTCCGCCGCGAGATCGCCGAGCGCGGAACGAACAGCCTGTTCCTGCCGGGTTTCCGGCTTTCCGGTCCGGTGAGCGTCTTCGGCGATCCGGCGGAGGCTCTCGCAAACGGCGAGATCGTTTTCGTGGCCGTCCCCTCCCAATTTTTCCGGCGGGTGGCGGAGACGATGGCGCCCCACCTCGGCGCGGCGCGCGGGATCGTCAGCCTGACCAAAGGCATCGAGGACGGCAGCCTGCGGCGCATGTCCGAGGTCATCGAGGACATCATGGGTCGCTCCGGCCGCCGTCTCCCGATCGCCGCGCTCTCCGGTCCGAGCTTCGCCCGTGAGGTGGCCGAGGGCCGGGCGACCGCGGTCGTCGCGGCTTCCGAAGACCGCGACCTCGTTCGCACGGTCCAGCATCTCGTCTCGGACGTCCGCTTCCGGGTCTACACCTCTTCGGACATCCGGGGCGTCGAGCTGGCCGGAGCCGTCAAGAACGTCATCGCCATCGCCGTGGGCATCGCCGACGGCTTGGACGCCGGCCGCAACGCCACGGCGGCCCTCATGACCCGGGGCCTCCACGAGATGACCCGGCTCGGGATGCGGATGGGCGCCCGGGCCGAGACGTTCGCGGGGCTGGCCGGAATCGGGGACCTGATCCTGACCTGCACGGGCGCGCTCAGCCGCAACCGCTACGTCGGGTCCGAGCTCGGCCGGGGCCGGAGCCTGGAATCGATCACGTCGGGCATGGCCATGATCGCGGAGGGCATCGTCACGACCCTGTCCGTCCGCGCGCTGGCCGACCGCTTCCGGGTCGAGCTGCCGATCTGCCAGCAGGTCTACGAAGTCCTCTACCGCGGGAAACCGATCGACCGGATCCTGGACGATTTGATGTCCCGGTCGCTCAAGAGCGAGCACGGCGATGTCGCCGCTGCCGAAAAGGAGTGAACGATGCGAACAACGCCGGCCAAAGCCGTCCTTCTGATTCTGGCCTGCCTTCCCCTCGTCGTCTGCGCCTCGGCCCAGAAGAAGATGGAAAAAGCCCGAGAGAAGGACCCTAATTATCAGTACAACTTGGGCTCCTTCCACCTCAATAACAACGATCTCGAGCAGGCGGTCCGCGCCTTCAACCGCGCCCTCGAGCTCAACCCGCGGCTTCACCTCGCCCATAACGGCCTCGGCCTCGTCTATTCGCTTAGGGGCGACCTGCCGGCGGCCGCCAAGGCCTTCGAAAACGCCCTCGCCGCCGACCCCCAGTTCACGGAGGCGCGCAACAACCTGGGGATGACCTACCAGGAGATGGGCTACCTGGACAAGGCCGAGGAGCAGTACAAAAAGGCCATCGCCGACCTCGCCTATCGGACCCGGGAGATGCCCTACTACAACCTGGCCCGTCTCTACCTGGCCAAAGAACTCCTGGAGACCGCTCTGGACACGGTCCAGAAGGCCCTGATTGCCAACACGAACATGGTCCTCGCCTACAACCTGAAGGGGATGATCCTGGAGAAGATGGACCGGCTGTCGGAGGCCATAACGGCCTACGAGATCGCCGCTCGTCGGGTTCCCGAAGAGGTCCAGTTCGCCTATAATCTGGCCGTCGCCTGCTATAAGGCCGGAGAGCGGGATAAGGCGCGAACGACGTTCGAGGAAATCCTGCCCCGCGTGACCGACGTCGCGTTGCGCGACCAGATCAACGCCTATCTGGAGAAATTGAAATAGGGCCGGACTCTTGCCCAGCCTGAGCGCAAGGAGGTCGAAGAGATGACCGCTCTCTGGAGTCGGCGATCGTTTCTGAGGGCGACCGGAGGCCTTGTACCGGCCGCGGCCGTTGTCAGGGCCGGAGGTCTCGAGGCCGTCGAGGTCGCGTCCCGTTCGGTGACCGGACGGACGCCGGAGGACGTCGCGAAGGACGAATTCTACTGGCGGGAGGTCCAGCTCGCCTTCAAGCTGGACCGGACCCTGATCAACCTCAACAACGGGTTCACCGCGCCCTGCCCGCGGGTCGTCCTCGAGTCCGAGTTCCGTTACCTGGAGCTCATCAACATGCTGCCGGTGCATTATCAGGCCATGGTCGCCCGGAATTGCGAGACGATCCGCCGGCGGATGGCGGCCGAGTTCGGCTGCGAACCGGAGGAGCTGGCCCTGACGCGCGGCGCCAGCGAGGCCCTCCAGATCGTCCAGAACGGGATTGACCTCGAGCCCGGCGACGAAGTCCTGACGACCGAGCAGGACTATCCCCGCATGCTGACGACCTGGGATCAGCGGATGCGGCGCCAGCGGATCAAGGTCAGCCGCATCCAGTTTCCTGTGCCGACGACCCAAGACGACCTTTACCAGCGGTTCGAAAGCTCCATCACACCGCGGACCAAGGTCATGCACTTCTGCCACGTCACCAACCTGACCGGCCAGCTCTTCCCGGTCGCGCGTCTGTCCCGGCTCGCCCGCTCGAAGGGGATCGTCACGATCGTCGACGGCGCCCACGCCTTGGGCATGTGTCCCGTCAAGCTGAGGGAGCTGGAATGCGACGCCTACGGCGTCAGCCTGCACAAGTGGCTGCTGGCACCGATCGGGAACGGCTGCCTCTATGTCCGCCGCGAGATGATTCCTCGCTTCTGGCCGCTCCAGGCCGCCCCCGAGCAGCAGGACAACGACATCCGCAAGTTCGAATCCATCGGAACCCACCCCTGGGGCGTCCGGGCGGCGCTGGGCGAAGCCCTCGCTTTCCATCAGGCCGTCGGCGGAGAGCGCAAGGCCGCCCGCCTCCGCTATCTGACGCTCCGCTGGGCGAACGCCCTCAAGAAACACTCTCGGATCAAGATTCTCTCCAACCTCGGGGAGCCGGCCGAGATCTGGGCGGTGGCGGCGGTCGCCATCGGGGGCATCGACGTCCGGGACCTCGCCCGCTACCTGATGGACAAGTACCGGATCATCTCGGTCCCGCTCGTCGGCGGCGCCCCTCCCAATCAAGTCTTCGATTACCAGGCCCTCCGCATCTCCCCCAACATCTATACGACCCTCGAAGAGATCGACACCTTCGTGACGGCCATGGAGGACGCCCTCGAAAACGGCGTGCCCTCGTCCGAATACGGGACGGGCGGCGCCGCAGCGGCGTCCTGAACAGGAGAGGAGCGCCATGAAACGATTCGTCAGCGCGGCGATCTCGGTGGGAATGGTCATTGCGGCGGCGGGCCCCGCCTGGGCTTCGTCCCCCGCCGCGTTCAAGATCCCCTTCAAGTTCGAGGCGGCCGGAAAAAAGCTTCCGGCCGGCGAGTACCTGGTCGAGCGGACCGAAGACGGACAGGTCCGTCTCCGGCAGGACGCGAAAGGAATCGACGTCGCGATTCCGTCTAAGGAAACGCTGGCCCCGCCCGATCCTCCGCACGCGGAGCCCCGCCTCGTCTTCGACGCGGTCGGGAACTTCGAGCCGTCTTACACGGAATACTTCACGGTCTATCTGCTGTCCGAAGTCTGGCTGCCCGGAGACGACGGCCTCCTGATCCACGCGACCAAGGGCGCTCACAAGGACGAGATCATCACCGGGAGCGTCGCCGACAAATAGGGTTGAGACGGAGGCCGGCCTGCAAGCGCTCCCACGACGTCCGGAACGACCCGCTTAGAAAGCGGCGGTCGCGGCCAGAAGCGCGTCGAAGAAGAGCTGGACGGCGTTTCCCAGGGCCTGGAACGACGCGAATCCGCCCGTCGCGAAAAAGGCGCCGCCCGTCTTCCGCTCGGGATCGAAATAGACT
>JAFGBC010000041.1 GCA_016933355.1 Candidatus Aminicenantota bacterium | reverse complement strand
GCCACGGTGAAGGGAGACCTCGCCGACCGGGACATCCTGCGTAAAGGACTTGAGGGCGCCGACGTCCTGTTCCATTGCGCCGCCGCCCTGGGCGGCTCCGGCGTCCCGCGGAGCGAGTTCTACCGCGTCAACGCCGCGGGCGTCGAGAACGCCCTCCGGGCCGCCCGGGAAGCGGGCGTCCGGCGGATCGTCCATTTCAGCTCGGCCGGCGTTCTGGGCAAAGTGCCGGACGGCAAGGTCGCCGACGAAGCCTATTCCCCCAACCCGCAGAACGATTACGACCGCAGCAAGCTCGAGGGCGAGCGGCTGGCGCTCGCGGCCGCGGCGGCCGGCCAAGACGTCGTCGTCGTCCGGCCGGGCTGGGCCTACGGGCCGGGCGACCGCCGGACATTCAAGCTCATCCGCTCCATCGCCCGCAAGCGGTTCATGCTGGTGGACAAGGGCCGGGGCCGCCAGACGCCGGTCTTCATCGACGACCTCGTGTCCGGGATCCTGCTCTGCGCGGAGAAAGGCCGTTCGGGCGAAGTCTATCATTTGGCCGGCGACGAAATCCTGACCGTCCGGGAGATGGCCGCAACGATCGCCCGCGCTTGCGGCTCGTCCGTCCCGAAAACGTCCCTTCCGCTCGGCCCGGCCCGCGTCGCGGCGCGCGTCCTTGCGTCCGTCTTCCGGCCCTTCAACGCGACGGCGCCGCTCACGCCCGGCAAGCTCAGCTTCTTCACGGACTCCAAGCCGATGGCCGTCGCCAAGGCGCGCCGCGAGCTGGGATACGAACCGGTCACGGACTTCCGGGCGGGCATGGACCGGACCGCGGACTGGGGCCGCGCGAAGGGTTGGCTCTAGCTAAGGCCTGCGGAGGCCGCCCGTCCGCTCGCGGACGAGCGCGTCGAGGTCGACGCCGCGCTTGTAAAAATACGACGTGAAATAATCCCGGATGGCGCCCTCCTGCTTGAGGGCGACGTATTCGCGGGTTTCATCCTCGTCCTGCTTGACGGGAACGCCGAAGATGTTCCGCTTCCAATGGATGATCCAGCCCGAGAGGCAGAGCGGCTGGGAACGTTTGAAGAAGTCGCGCCGGAGCATTCCCTTGAGGCTCTTGGTCGGGTCCTTGCTCAGGTAGTCGATCTCGAACCCGAGCTCGGCCAGTTTGCGGCGGCGCTCCTCGCGGTCCCCGAAATCGTAAACGGGGGTCGCGAACTCGACGCCGTAGCGGCGCGCGAAATCCTTAAGCTGGGTCACGACGCTCGGGAAATTCTCGGCCGTCCCCGTCAGATGCTTGGCGCCCGGGATCTGCTCCCTGTTCGAGCCGTCCGAGATGGCGGCCAATTTATTCTCGAGCGCGTAGAGCAGGGACGCGGCGTTCATCGTCGTCCGGCAGGCGACGCACCAGACGACCTCCATCCCGAAGCGGAGGCGGTCCTTGACGATCGGGCGGATCGAGACGCGCCGGACCAGGGGCTTGATGTCGATGAACTTGTGGACGAACTTATTAGGGCCGCAGAGCGCCTTGAGCCGCTCGACGTTGGGCAGGCTGTTCTTGAGCCCGATCTCGGTGTAGCCGCGCTTGAAGGTCAGGAGGTGGACCCTGTCGTACTCTTTGGCCAGGAGGACGGCGGCCAGGAGCGAGTCGATCCCGCCCGAGAACATCAGGGCGACCTCGTTCTTGACGGCCGGCGCCGCCGGCGTCGGCGTCCCGGACCCGGACGCCGTCCTTTTTTGAGAAGACTCCGCCGCCCGTTTTTTCGTCATACGCTCGTCCTCAGACAACGATCATTTTTTTTCGGTCTTCCGGAAAGCGAAGAAAACGGCGAGCACCCCCAGGACGGCTAAAACCGCGACAACCCACTTTTTCATATGTGAACTCCCTCGAGCTCAATCTCAAGCGCGCTAAACTAGCACACTCCGCCCTCGGCTGTCAAATCCAAGCCGAGGTCGGATCTGCGCGGAACCGTGCTCGGGACTCTTCAGCGAAACGAAGGTCGCGCGCCGGCGTCCGGGGCGAAAAAGGGTTTCAGCGTGAACTTGAGGATAAAGGCGTCGACATCGCCGCCCAACTCGGCCTGATACGCGCCCGGGAGTGGGAAATCGGGGCTCTTCGTGGCGCCTGTCAGGATAAGTGCGCCGTCGGCGCCCGCCGTAATCCCAAAGCTCGCCTCCCTGTACTTGCCGCCCAGATAGGTCGAGAAGCTCAGACTGCCGGCCGGGTCGACGACGGCCAGGAAGCAATCCTGGCTCCCCCGTTGGGACCGCTGGTAGGGTTTCTTGACGGGGAAGTTCCGGCTGGTCGTGAAGCCGGAGAGGCAGACGGCGCCATTCGCGTCCACGGCGATGCCGTAACTGATTTCTTGCCCGGCGCCGCCGAGATAACTCGCGTAGACGATGGACCGGCCTTTGGCGTCGATCTTCGCGACGACGGCGTCCCGCCCCCCGCCACGGACTTTCTGGAAGGCGTTCCGGACCGGGAACGTCCCGCTGGAATCGCCGCTGACGTAGATGGCGCCGCCCGCGTCCAACGCCAGGGAGCTGACGAGGTCGGAGCCCCCGCCGCCCAGGAACGAGGAAAAGACGAGGGCGTTCCCCGCCGGCGCGAGCTTCGCGACGAAGCCGTCCTCGTAGCCGCCGCCGTAGCTCTTCTGGAAGGCGGCCCGGCGCGGAAAGTTCGCGCTGCTCGTCGCGCCGCCCACGACCAAGCCGCCGTCGGCCGCGACCTGCAGCGCGTAGGCCGAATCGTAGTTGTTCCCCCCCAAGCACGTGGCATAGACGAGGCTCGAGCCGGAAGGATCGACCTTGGCGACGAAGCCGTCCATGAGCCCGCCGAAGGCCGGCTGGAGAGCTTTCTTACGGGGGAAATCGCGGCTGTAGGTGTAGCCCACGAGGTAAGCCGCGCCGGAGGCGTCCGCCCTGACCGCATAACAAGCGTCCTCGGACGAACCGCCGATGTAGGAGGAGTAAAGAAGGCTCCGGCCGTCGCGGGACAGCTTCAGGATGAATCCGTCGAATCCCCCTCCGGACTTCGGCTGGAACGCGTTCTTGACCGGGAACGAGGAGGACCGGGTGACCCCCGCCAGATAGGCGAAGCCCTTGGCGTCCACGTCGAGACTGGCCCAGTTCATCCAATCGCTGGCGGAGGGGAAGAAAGCCGTGTAGATCAGGCTCGCGCCGTCCGGCGACAGCTTGGTGACGAAGCAATCCATTCTGGGTTGGGTTCCCATCTCGGGGGGAAAATCGCCGCTGAAGGTGATCCCCGAGACATAGAGCGCGCCGAGCCGGTCGGTTGCGGCCCTGATACCGTAATCCTCTTTCCATCCGCCGAGCAAGGTCCCGTAGACGATGACGAGCGGGTCGATCACGAGATCGCAGCGATGATCATAGACGCCGAGCGAGAATCCAAAGGAGCCGTCGGGCGCCTTGCGGAAGGCGGCCTCGACGCTTACGCGGCGGCCGCCGATGACCTGGTAGGCGGCCGGTTTGCGGTGGACGATCCGGCCCGCGTCCGTCCCGACCGCGATATTCCCGTCCCGGTCGATCGACGCCTCCGGACCGCCGGCGACATCGAAGCGGATGTCCTCGGGCCGGCCGCCCCGACCGACGATCCAATCGTATTCGACCTGCCGGTCCGTTCCGTAAACCCTGAGATCGATCCCGTCATAGAGGTCGTCGTAGACGACGGCCCGCGAGGTCGGGATCCCGGTCGTCCATTCGGATTCGTCGCGGCCGAAGAAGTAGCTAACGGTGTAGTCGAGGGGGTCGGAGGCCGAGACCCGGACATCGCGGCGGGCGTTCTTGAAGACGAGCCGGGATACGGACCGGCGCGCCTCGCCCGGCGCCCCCCGTTCGATCCGATCGAAGACCATCTCCTCGCGGGCCAGCCATAAGGTGCAGCCCGGCGTCCGCGCGTAATAAAGCGCACGGCCGTCCGCCTGGCCGGCGTTGGCGATGAAGGAGAGCGGCGTCCCGCCGCCGACGGCGCCGAGGTCCAGACCCGAAGCCGGCCCGGCCGACGGGCCTCCCGAAATGAGCGCGACGCAACCCAGCCCGAGCAAGAACAACATCCCTCTGATTTTCACGAGCCCCCTCCCTTTTTTTCCGAAAAAGCCGCCGCCGCATTTTCTTGACACAGGAAAGAAGACCTTTCTCATGGAACAGGAGAAGTTTAATCCCCCGCCGGAAGATAAGTCAAATCATCGACTGCCCGGCCTGAAGGCCGGGGCTTGTTCATGATTACCCCTGAGCCTCGCTTCTCATTCCCGCCTTGAAAGGCGGGGCTCCGATCCTCGGCCCCGCTTTTATTGCGGGGGGGCATCGGCGAACGGGTCAAATCGCACCGCGACTCATCCCGGGCCGGACGCGCGGCTATTCGCCGCGCTTGCCCAGGATCTTGAGCTGGCGGGCGCCGCGGGCGACGGCGTATTCGGGGACGTCGCCGGTGACGACCGAGCCGGCCCCGATGACGGCGCCCCGCCCGATCGTGACGCCGTCGAGGACGACGCAGGCCGCGCCCAGCCAGACGTCGGCGCCGACCCGGATGCCGCCCTTGGTGACCGACGGCTGGAACATGATCGGCGTCTCCGTGTCGTCGAACGTATGGTTGCCGCCGGCGACGACGTAGCAGTTCCCCGCCAGGAAACAGTAGGCCCCCAGCCGGACCTCGGTCTCGGACAGGACGGTGCAGTTGGCCGAGATGTTGCAGTAGTCCTCGACGACGATCGAGCCGTCCTTGCAGCTCAGGATCGTATTCCGGCCGATCAGGGCGTGGCGGCCGATCCGGATGCCCTCCGTCCCCCGGCCCTTGGCGTCGAGGACGACGCCGTCGTCGATCACGGTGTTGTCGCCGACCCAGATCCGCCCCGGATGGCGGATGACGATGTTCCGGCCGAAGACGACGCCCCGGCCGACGCCCGCGAACAGCCGCGGGTAGAAGACCTTGCGCAGCCAGAAGCCGAGCGCGCCGGGAACTCCCGAGCAGAGCGCGACGATGAGCTCGTATTTCAGGAGGCGGAAGAGCCCTTTGCGCCCGACGACGATGTCGGCGTATTTCTCGGACAGGGAGCGGTCCTCGTCGAGGAGCTCCTTGTGGACGCTCCCGTAGTATTCCTTGCTCACGGCCGCCCCCCTCCCTCCGCGCCGTTCCCCTCGGCCGGCCGGATGTCGAGATAGTCGACGGTCAGGGCCGCCCGGCCCGTGAAGAGG
The DNA here is from genome assembly GCA_016933355.1 of Candidatus Aminicenantota bacterium. Taxonomy (GTDB): domain Bacteria; phylum Acidobacteriota; class Aminicenantia; order Aminicenantales; family JAFGBC01; genus JAFGBC01. The sequence goes on along the minus strand of JAFGBC010000041.1, from coordinate 409 downwards.
AACTTGAGGACGATCGGCTGGGGCTCGGAACGGGCCTGGACGAACCCCCAGGAGAATTCCCGGTAGGCGTCCGCCGCTTCGAAGTCGGACCCGGCGACCGAAGCGGCGCGGAGCTCCATCTCCCTCCGGCCGGCCTGGAGGGAGATGATGAGGAGCTTCTCGAGGATGCCCGGCGCGTCGGTCTTGGCGCGCACGACGAGCCGGTAGTGGCCGGCCGGAAGCGGCTCGCTGAGCTCGGCTTCGAAGACCGACGGCTTCTTTCCGCGCGTCTTGTCCAGGACGACGGCGCAGCGGCGCGAGGCGTCGGGCGCGAAGACCAGCCGGCCCGGCGGCTCCGGAATCCACTCCCCCTCGAGGGCGCGGGGCGGCCCGGCGAACTCGCCCCGGGCGTCGTGCCAGAGGTAGACCG
>JAFGBC010000181.1 GCA_016933355.1 Candidatus Aminicenantota bacterium | reverse complement strand
CAGTCCAATCGTCTCGTCCCTTCGGTCTCGACAAGTCCGTTGAAATGTCCCCGCTCCTCTGAGTAGAATAGCCGCATGAACGACATCCGCGGGCGGTTTCGCGTCGGCGTCATCGGCGGAAGCCGGGCCGGGCGGGAGGCGCTCCTCGCGGCGGAACGGATCGGCCGGCTGGTGGCGGAGCGGGAAGGGATCATCGTCTGCGGCGGGCTGGGCGGCGTCATGGAGGCCGCCTGCCGGGGCGCCCGCGAAGCGGGAGGCCTGGCCATCGGGATTCTGCCGGGAAACGACCCCGCCGACGCCAACGCCTTCGTCGACGTCCCCTTGGCGACGGGTCTCGGCTACACGCGGAATTCCCTGGTCGCTCTCAACGCAGACGTCCTCATCGCCGTCGACGGCGAGTACGGAACCCTGAGCGAAATCGCCTTCGGCATCATCTACGGCAAGACGGTCATCGGGCTGGGGACGTGGGCCGTCAAGGGGGTCGTCCCGGTCGGGACACCCGAGGAGGCGGTCGAGCTTGCCTTCAAGCGCTAAGACGAAGGGGCCGAGGCCGCCCGCTCCGGCCGTCAACTATAAGCTGACTGTCGCCTACGACGGCACCGATTATCGGGGCTGGCAGCGGCAGCCCTCCGGGCGGACGATCCAGGGCGAGCTGGAAAAGGTCGTCGAGCGCCTGGCCGGGGGGCGGGTCGCCGTCCACGGCGCCGGGCGGACGGACGCCGGCGTTCATGCGGCCTCCCAGGTCGCGAGCTTCGCCGCCGCGCTCAGGCTCGATGACGAGGCCCTCCAGCGCGCGCTGAACGCGCTCCTGCCGCGGACGATCCGGGTCCTGTCCGTGGAGCGGGCGACCCCCGGCTTCCATGCCCGCAAGAGCGCCAGGTCCAAGGTCTATCGGTATCGGATCGCCCTGGGCCGGCTCGTTTCCCCCTTCGACCTCCGCTTCGTCCACCACCATCCCCGCCCGCTGAACGTCGCCCGCATGCGGCGGGCCGCGCGGCTCTTCGTCCGCGAGGCCGATTTCAGCGCCTTCGCCTCGAACCGCGAGCGGAACCCCGTCCGGAGAGTGATCCGGTCCGAGCTGCGCAGGACGGGGACGGAGCTCGTCTACACGATCGAGGCCGCCGGATTCCTGCGCTACATGGTGAGGACGATCGTGGGAACCCTGATCGAGGTCGGCCGGGGAAAGCTCGGCGTCGACGACGTCGAACGCCTCTTCCGGGAGCCGCGGCGGACCCTGTCCAGCCCGACCGCGCCCGCCCAGGGCCTCTGCCTGATCCGCGTAGACTACGGCCCGAACCTCAAGAGCATGGCTAGGGCGTCCTCGCGGGGATTGGTGTAGTAGTCCCGGCGGCGTCCGACGACCTGGAAGCCCAGCGACCTGTAGAGCCCGAGCGCCGTCAGGTTGGACTCGCGGACCTCGAGCGTCACGGTCTTGATGCCCGACGCCTTCATCTCCTCGAGCGTCGCGGCCAGCATCCCTCTGCCGAAGCCCTTCCCCCGCCGGTCGGGATGGACGGCGATGTTGTTGATCTGGGCCTCGTCCCGGACGATCCAGAAGACGATGTAGCCGACGATCGTCTCTTCCGGTCCGTGGACGGCGACCAGGGCGTGGGAGACGGGACGGTTCTGGATCTCGCCCAGGAAGGTCTCGACGTGCCAGGGGTTGGGGAAGCTGAGCTTCTCGATGGCATAGACGGCGGCAAGATCCATCGTCTCCATCCAGCGGAGACGGAAGGCGGCCGGTTCCGGCTTGGGCGCGATGCTATTCCTCCGCCTGGGATTTCCGGTGATAAAAGGGTTGGAGGGCGGCGCCGGGAACGCCTTTCCCGGCGGCCAGCGCCGCGAAGCCGAGCCGTCCGACTTCATGCCCGATGAACGGCGTGCGGGCGACGACGAGCCCCCGCCTTCCGAGCCGGGCGGCGATCTGGTCGCGGTAGAGAAGCGCCCCGTTGCCTAGGAGGCGGATGACGCGCCGCGCCGGCAGACGGGCCAGAAACGCCTCTGGCCGATAAGCGCCCTGGGGGACGATCTCGACGAGCGCCTCTCCCCGGGCGGCGAACAGGGCCGCGTAGACTTCCCCCTTCTTGGCGTCGAGCATGGGGGCGATGAGCCGTCCGCCCTCGACGGCGCCCTTGAGCGCAAGGGCTTCGAGCGTAGAGACCGAAAGGCCCGGCTTTCCCGAGGCGAAGCAGAAGGACTTGACGGTGCCGAGCCCGATCCGGATGCCGGTGAAGGAGCCCGGGCCGGCCGCCACGGCGAAGGCGTCGACGTCGGCCAGGGTCGCCTTGGCCGCGGCCAGGACGGCGTCGACCGTTGCCAGCAGCCTCTCGGAATGGGTCAGGCCCGATTCCGCGTTGCATTCGGCCAGGAGCGCCCCGTCCCGGAGGAGGGCCACCGATCCGGCCGGCGTCGTGGTGTCGACGGCCAGGATGAGCATCTGCGCGTCAGAGCTTCAGAGCTTGGCGGCGACGGCCTCTCCCATCCCGCTCGTCGTCGTCGTCCCTCCCATGTCGTAGGTCCGGGCCTTCCCCTCCTTGATGACCTCGGCCACGGCGGCCTCGAGGGCGGCAGCCTTGCCCGTCTCGCCCAACCAGTCCAGCATGAGCTTGGCGGCCAGGAAGGTCGCGATCGGGTTGACCTTGTTCATGCCGGCGTACTTGGGGGCCGAGCCGTGGGTCGGCTCGAAGACCGCGTATTTGGCCCCGATATTCCCGGCCGAGGCGAAGCCGAGGCCGCCGACGAGCTGGGCGGCTAGGTCGGAGATGATATCCCCGAACAGGTTTTCGGCGACCAGGACATCGTAGTCGAAGGGGTTCTTGACCAACCACATGCACATGGCGTCGATGTTGGCGTCCTTGAACACGACGTCCGGATACTCCTTGGCCACGGCCCGGGCGACCGAGAGCATCAGGCCGCCCGTCTCGCGCAGGACGTTGGGCTTCTCGACGACGGTCACCGAGCGCCGCTTGTAT
>JAFGBC010000040.1 GCA_016933355.1 Candidatus Aminicenantota bacterium | reverse complement strand
TTCCGCAACCTCGGTCCCTTCCGGGCCGGCTCCTGGGTGACGGCGATCGCCGTGCCCGAAACGCCCCTGCGCGAGCACCTCTACACGGTCTATGTCGGGACGCGGAACGGCGGGGTCTGGAAAACCTCCAACAACGGCGTCGCGTGGACGCCGGTGTTCGACGACCAGCCCAAGCTCTCGATCGGAGACGTCGCGGTTGCGCCTTCGGACGCAAACGTCGTCTGGGTCGGGACGGGCGAAGCTTTTTGCGCCCGCTCGTCGAATTCGGGGGACGGGATATGGAAAACGACCGACGCCGGCAAGACTTGGACGAACATGGGCCTGCCGGACAGCCATCATATCGCCCGGATCATGATCCATCCGACGAACCCCGACGTCGTCTACGTCGCGGTCATGGGGCGCCTCTTCTCCGATAACGCCGAGCGAGGCGTCTTCAAGACGAGCGACGGAGGCAAGACCTGGTCCAAGATCCTCTACATCAACGACAAGATCGGCGCCGTCGACCTCATGCTTGTCCGCTCGGCGCCCGACACGCTTTACGCAGCCATGTACGACAAGGTCCGCCTGCCCTGGCACTACGAGCTGGGCGGCCCCGGGAGCGCGATATACAAGACGGAAGACGGCGGCGCGTCCTGGACGAAGCTGGGCAGCGGGCTCCCGACCGGCCGCATCGGGCGGATCGGATTGGACGTCTTCCAGAAGAATCCGGCCGTCCTGTGCGCGGTCGTTGAGAACGGGAACGTCAGGCCGCCGACCGCTCGGGAGGCCGAGCAAGACAAGCGCCGCGGCGGGACGCCCCCTAAGCGCACGGTCGGGAACGAGGTCTATCGCAGCGACGACGCCGGCGCGACCTGGCGCAAGATCAACTCGGGCAAGGAGGACGCCCTCAACAAGGCGCCCTACTCGTTCAACATGCTGCGCCTCGACCCGTTCGACCCCGACACCGTCTATATCACCGGGCAATCGCTGGCTTCGACGGCCGATGGCGGCAAGACGTGGCAGGGGCTGAGCTGGCCGTCGGACGGCGTCTTCGTCAAGGCCTTCGGCGACTGGCGGACGATGTGGGTCGACGCCCAGGACCGCGACCGCCTCATCTTCGGGAGCGACGGCGGCGCCTACGTCTCCTACGACCGGGGCAAGACCTGCCATCATTGGTACAACATGCCTCTGGGCGAGCTCTACGCGGTCGGCGTCGACAGGGAAGATCCCTACAACATCTACTGCGGGCTCCAGGACCACGACTCGTGGAAGGGGCCGTCGAACGGATGGTCGGGCGAGATCACGCTGGCCGACTGGGTGACGGTCGGTGGCGGCGACGGCATGTACAACTGCGTTGACCCGACGGACGCGCGCTGGGTGTACAACAACCGCGAGATGGGCGCTATGTGGCGGCTCGACCAGACGACCGGCGTCCAGACCGGGATCATGCCGCGCCGCGGGACGGGCGAAGCGCCGCTCCGCTTCAACTGGACGCCGCCGATCGCCCTCTCGCCCCACAACCCGGCTATCGTCTACACCGGCGCCCAGGTCGTGTTCCGGTCGCTCGACCGGGGCGATCATTGGCAGGAGATCAGCCCCGACCTGACCACGAACGAGGACGCCAAGCAGCACGGCGAAGGTTTCATCTCCTTCTGCACGCTGACGACGCTGGCCGAGTCGCCGGTCAAGCCGGGCGTCATCTGGACCGGGTCGGATGACGGCAAGGTCCAGGTGACGTTGAACGGGGGCGCGACCTGGCTGGACCGGACGGCGAAGCTGGCCGCGGCCGGCGCGCCCGCCCGATATTGGGTGAGCCGCGTCTTCCCCTCGCCGCACCACGCGGGGACCTGCTTCGCGGCCAAGACCGGCTGGCGCTTCGACGAATACGCGCCCCACCTCTATAGGACGACGGACTACGGCGAGACGTGGACTCCGATCATGGGCAACCTCCCCGGGGGAAAGCCGCTCAACGCCGTCGTCCAGGACCATCGGAACCCGAACCTTCTCTTCGCCGGGACGGAGTGGGGGATCTATATCACGCTCGACGGCGGGGCGACCTGGGCTCCCTTCAAGGGGAACATGCCCTGGGCCAAGATCACCGACCTCGTCATCCATCCCCGCGAGAACGACCTCATCGCGGCCAGCTACGGCCGCGGCGCCTGGGTGACAGACATCACGGTCCTCCAGGAATGGAAGGGCGCGATCGCGGCCGAGGACGCTTATCTCTTCGACATCGAGCCGCGGACGCAGCGCGTCTATACGGTCATCGGCAACTACGAGCTCCTGGGGGACAGCCATTTATCAACGCCCAACGAGCCGAACGCTGTCGTCGTCAATTATTGGCTAAAGGACAAAGGGGCTCAACCGGTCAAGATCAGGATCGCCGACCTCAGCGGCAAGGTCCTCGCCGAGATTGAGGGCAAGAACGAGGCGGGGCTGAACGCGGCGCTCTGGGATATGACGCCGCGCGAGCCGGGCCAGCCGCGGCGCCCGTTCTGGGATCGGCCCGAGATGGTCGTCCCGGGCGAATATGTCGTGGCGGTCGAGGCGGCGGGGAAGACGCTGAGCAAGAAGGTTGTCATCCGGGACCGTAAGGGCTGGGCGTTCGGCCCCTTCCCTTCCGAGATAAGATGAAATAATTCAGGGGACACACGACCTAATTTTTACTGACGGGGGTCTAGAGGAGGACGTCTATCGCCTTTGTTTCAATTCGAATTCCCAGAAATCGGAGGGGGACCTGCTTTTTGGAGGCGGGCGGAGAGGCCGCGTTTTCTCCGAATGCCCCGG
>JAFGBC010000180.1 GCA_016933355.1 Candidatus Aminicenantota bacterium | reverse complement strand
GTCCGGGAAACAATCCCGGTCTCAGGACGAGGTGCGTCGCGGAAGATCAGGGGGACTAGCCGATGGCGGCGTTCATAAAAACGGGTCCTGTCGTGGCGCGCCTTGCCGTCCTCATGCCCTCCATGAGGGCACACCCCCAGCCACGCCACCCGTTTTTATGATCGCCGCATAAAGACGCCCGACCGACATCCGGATAGACGCGGTTGATGGGCGGAGAGAGGCTCGGTCCATGGGGCGGAGAAGGCCGTCGCAGGGGCGAGCGGGCACGGCCCCTGCCGGCATTAATACGGCAGGGCAGTCCCGCTAGTGAAACGGCAGCGGGGCGGTCCGATGCGATGGCTATAGCCTTCACATCGGGAGCGAGACCCGGAGCCGGAGCTAAATCGACTCGCCGGGGCGATTTCGCGTCCTTCGAGCCTCTTCGGTTGAGCCTTATCAGGTCAGTATGATGTTCCTGGTTCGGGACTGAAGTTATGGCGGCGTTTATGGTATCCTAGGCGCATGGCGGACGACACGAACGGCCGGGACCGCAAGCCTGTCCTGGTCCTGAAAATCCGCAAGCTGGACAAGCGGAAGCTCCTCAAGCGTCTGTTCGTGGCGGCTCTTCTTGCGGCCGCCTGCGTCCTGGGAGCGGGGCTCGGCCTGCTCATGGGCGCGCGCCGCAACCTTCCCGACGTCACCGAGCTGGAGCGGATTCAGCCCAAGCTCATCACGACCCTTTACGCCGACGACGGGACGGTCGTCAAGGAGTTCGCCGAGGAGCGCCGGGTCGTCGTTCCCTACGCCAAGCTCCCCGACCTCCTGAAGAAGGCGATCATCGCCACCGAGGACCCGCGCTTCTACCGTCACAGGGGCATCGACTACCGCGGCATCCTGCGGGCCGTCAAGCAGAACCTCAGGATCGGGCGGAGAGGCCGGCTCGAGGGCGGGAGCACGATCACCCAGCAGTTGGCCCGGGAGTATTTTCTCTATCCCCAGCAGCTCCTGTCCCGCAAGCTCAAGGAGTGGCTGCTGGCGCTCCAGATCGAGAAAAAGTACTCCAAGGAACAGATCCTGGAGATGTACTGCAACAAGTTCTTCCTGGGCCACGGCGCCGCCGGGGTCGAAGCGGCCGCCAACCTCTTCTTCGGCAAGAGCGTCGGCGACCTGGAGCTCGAGGAGATCGCCGTCATCGCGGGCATCTTCCGCGGCCCCTCGCTCTACTCGCCCTACAACAACCAGGCGGGGACGCTCCGCCGCCGCAACCACGTCCTGACCCGGATGGTCGAGGAGGGCTTCATCACGGCCGCCCAGGCCGAGGCGGTCAAGGCCAAGCCGATGACGGTCCTTCCCCTGCGCCGCGACGAGTCGGACTTCGGCGCCTATTTCTTCGAGGAGGTCCGCAAGCACCTCGAGAAGACCTACGGTGCCAACGCCCTGTACCGCTCCGGGCTCAAGGTCTACACGACGCTGAACCCCCGCTACCAGGAGATCGCCGAGAAGGCCGTCAGCGCGGGCCTGCGCGCCATGGACAAGAAAAAGGGCTGGCGCAAGGACAAGCGGAACCTGGCCGCCGAGGGCGCGGCCGACCTGGACAAGGTCTGGCTGCCGAGCTGGCGGGTGCCCAACCTCGAGCCCGGCGATCTCGTCGAGGCCGTGGTCCTGGCCGCGGCGGCCAAGGAGGCGACGCTCCGGATCAAGGGCTACACGGTCCGCATGACGAACGCCGGCATCCAGTGGACCAAGGCGAGCGCCCTCGATAGGCTGATCAAGCGCGGGGACGTCGTCCTGGCCGCCGTCAAGAGCGTCGACGAGGAGAAGAAGACGGCCGAGGCCGCCCTCGACCAGGAGCCCGAGGTCGAAGGCGCGTTCCTGGCCGTCGACCCGCTGAGCGGGCAGGTCAAAGCCATGGTCGGCGGCTATTCCTTCCGGCGCAGCCAGTTCAACCGGGCGACCCAGGCCCTGCGCCAGACGGGGTCGACGATCAAGCCGATCATCTATACGGCGGCCATCGAGAACGGGTTCACGCCGGCGACCATCATCCAGGACTGGTCCCACAACTTCGTGGACAAGTGGACGGGCGAGCCCTGGACGCCGCCCAACTACGACGGCAAATACAAGGGCGCGGTGACGGTGCGCCGGGGGCTGGAGGAGTCGCGCAACGTCGTGACGGCCAAGATCCTGGATTCGATCTCGCCCCAGGTCGGCGTCCGCTACTGCCGGAAGTTCGGGATCACCTCGACCGTCTATCCCTACCTGTCCCTGTCGCTGGGAGCGTTCGAGGTCACCCTCCTCGAGATGGTCTCGGCCTTCACGACCTTCCCCAACAAGGGCGTCCGGATCACGCCGACCCTCATCACCCGGGTCGAAGACAAGGACGGCAACGTCCTCGAGGAGGCCCGGGTCGAGTCGGACGAGGTCCTCTCGCCCCAGATCGCCTACATCATGACTTCGATGCTGCACGGGGTCTGCTCGCCCGGCGGCACGGCCTGGGCGGTCAGCGCCATGGACAAGCCCTTCGGCGGAAAGACGGGAACGACGAACAAGTTCACCGACGCCTGGTTCATCGGGTTTTCGCCGTCGCTCTGCGCAGGCGTCTGGATCGGCTACGACACCCAGATCAGCCTGGGCAACCGCCAGTCGGGCGCCGTGGCCGCCCTGCCGGTCTGGCAGGAGTTCTTCCAGGCGGTGATCGACGACGAGAAGAAGCGAGCCGAGGAAGCCGGCGTTGAGGTTCCGTTCGAGGAATTCGAGATCCCGCCCAACCTGACCTTCGCCGAGATCGACCGCAAGACGGGGCTGCTGGCGACGCCCTTCTGCCTATTCCCGTTCCGCGAGGTGTTCGTCCCCGGGACCGAGCCGGTCCGCTTCTGCTCGCATCAGGACCATTTGATGACGCTGAACTACTACTCGGTCGAGCGGGGCGAGGAAGAGCACTAGGCTTTATTTCTTCCTGACCGTGCCCGACGGGCGCGAGCCCGAGGACCCGCGCGAAGACGACCCCCGCGACGAGGAGGACGAGACCCGTCCCGACGACGAGCGGGAGCCGGAGGACGAGCGGGACGATACCGATCCCTTCGAGGACGAGCTCCGGGACGAAGACGAGGACAGCCGCTCGCCCTTGATCGACCGGTAGATCCGGCCCAGGAAGGACTCCGAGCGTCCGGCCGAGCCGCCCTCGAGCGATCGGCTCAGACTCAGGCTCTCCGAAGGTTCGTAGCGGCGGATCCGCCGCTCGCCCGGTTGGGGCGAAGGCTGGAGCGAAGGCGCGAACTCGCCCCCCGCCCCCGGCTCGCGGAGCAACCCGCCCTCGCGGAACTCGCGCGGCACGAGGCGCTCGGAGAGCTCTTCGTTGCGGAGGAGGAAGCGCTTCCCGTCGACCGGCTCGCTCCGGAGCGTCCCGGCGCTCGGCCGGATCGACGGCGCCCGGCCGGACGTCTGGAACTCGCCGATCTCGCCCAAAGCGTCCCGGCTCAGGGCGACCCGCTTGACATCCTTGGCCTTGAGCTGGTCCTTATGGACGACGGTCATCACGCGCGAGTCGCGCGGATAATAGGGAGAGTGCCAGCGGCCGTAGAACCTACCGTCGATGATTACGCAGGGGTAGCCCCAATAGGAAAGGGGCGCCCAGCCGTAGTAATAGTCGTTCCACCACCAGTTGACCCAGGCCGGACCCCAATACGACATCGGAACCCAGTACCAGCCCAGGCCCACCGTCCAGCCCCAGCGGCCGAAGTGGTGAGGCGCCCAGCCCCAGGGCTCGAAGGGAATCCAGGTCCAGCCGAAGAGCGGAATATAGGACCAGCGGCCGTTGCTGTACGGATACCAGTCGGCGCCGACGCCGCCCGGGACCCAAACCGTGCCGTAGGGCTCGACCTGGACCCACTCGCCGTATTCGTCGAGCTCGGCTTCGAAGTCCTCGAGCTCGGCCGGGAGGCGGCGCTCGGCGACGACCGTCTGCAGCTTGGCCTCGCGGGCCTCGTTCCATTCGTCGAAGGTGTCGGCGGCGGTCGTCATGAACGTGGACGGCTTGAGGCCGACCCGCCCCCGCGCAGCCGAGAGCTTCTGCTCGCTCTTGACCAGGACCGAGCCCTCCTCGCCCGAGGCCTCGACGACGCCCCGGAAGACGAGGATCTCGCTCTCGCCGCCCTCGCGGACGTCGAGCCGATAGAGGCCCTTGTCGAGGACGTAGAAGGTCGCGTCCGTCGTTTGCAGCTCGACGGCCTTTTCACGGCGCAGCTCGCGGACATTGATGTACAGGCTCCCCGTCCAGAGCCGGAGCTTGGTCCGGTCGGTATCCTTCTTGGGGAACTCCAAAAAGTCGAGCTTCGTATTCTTGTCGAGGCGCAGGAAGCTCCGGTCGCCCAGATAGACCTCGACCCGGCCGTCGGCCGTGCCGAGACGGTCGCCTTCGCTGATGGGGGCGTTGACGACGCCCTCTTCGTAAGCGAGGTCCGAGGTTCTTTGGATGTAGCTCGAGCCTTCGACGTGGTTAAGCCTCGCCACCGAGGCGTTCGAATACCGGACTTCTTCGGCCGCCCCCGCCGGCGCGGCCCAAACGGTCAAGACGGCGAGGATGACGCCCGCCGCGATCGCCGTGGTCTTCATTTTAGCGCTCCTTTCCCGGGATGATCTTGCGTTTCCCCGGGTTGTACCCTTCTCTAATTTAGCAAGATTTATGCCATTTGGCCAGCCTG
>JAFGBC010000039.1 GCA_016933355.1 Candidatus Aminicenantota bacterium | reverse complement strand
TCGGCGAGAGCCGGGACGCGGAGGACGACGCGGGTTCCCGCCGCCGGCCGGCTCGAGGCTTCGACGGCGCCGCCGTGGTCCTCGACGGCTTTTTTGGCCACCGACAGGCCCAGGCCGGTTCCGGTCTCCTTGGTCGAGAAATAGGGCTCGAAGATGCGGGCAAGGACGTCGGCGGTCATGCCGACGCCGCTGTCCTCGACGCGGACCTCGATTGTCGCGCCGTCCGAGACGACGGCGACGAGGATCGTCCCCCGGCCGGGGATGGCCTCGATGGCGTTGATCAGGACGTTGCGCAGGGCCATCTTGAAGCGGACCTTGTCTCCGCGGCAGAGGAAGCCGGAGCCGCCGACCTCCTCGCGGAGGGCGATCCGGTCGGAGAGGATCTCCCGGTAGGGCCGGACCGTCTCGCGGACGGCGTCCAGGACGTCGAACGGTTCCCGGACGACCAGCGCCTCCCGGGACGATTCCAGAAAGTCCCGCGCGATCCGGCGCAGGTTGTCGACCTCGCTCGTGATGTAGGAGACCGATTCGCGCAGGGCCTTGGCGAAGGCCGGCCCTCCGTCCTCGTAGACGCGCAGGAGATGCTCGGCCGAGAGCTGGATCGGCGTCAGGGGATTCTTGACCTCGTGGGCAACCTTGCGGGCCATCTCGGCCCAGGCCGCCTTCTTGCTCATCTCGGCCAGCTCGGCCTGGTGGTTCTTGAGGCTCTCGACCATGGCGTTGAACCCGTCGATCAGCGTCCTCATCTCGTCCTGCGATTCGTGCCGGACGCGGACCTCGAGGTTGCCCAGCCCGACCTGGCGCGTCCCGTCCAGGAGCTTGCGGACCGGCGCCACGATCGTCCGGCTCAGGGTCCGGGCCGAGACGAGGGCCAGGACCGTGAAGAAGACCGTGATGAAGACGATCGATTCGATAAAGTCGCGGGTCGCTCGGGTCACCTCCTGGCGCTCGAAGGGGAAGGGGAGGGAGATGACGAGAAGACCGTCGCTCCGGACGTAGGGAATCGCCAGATTCTGGAAGGAATAGCTCCCGATCTTCTGGCGGAAGGTCGCGACGGGCGCCCCCTCCTGGGCCAGGGCGGCGTGGATTTCGCCGTCCATGAGGTCGGGCAGGAGGCCGGCGTCGAAAAATTCGCGGCGGCTCGAGGCCAGCAGGCGTCCGTCCCGGTAAAGGGAGATATCGTTGCCGATCGTGGCCCCGATCCAGTAGACCATGTCTTCGGGGAGGAGCTCGACGGCCGCGTCCTCCTCGGGCTGCAGGGAGAGGAAATCCTCCATGATGCTCCGGGCGGTCAGGGCGAACGTCTCGGCTTTGGCGATGTAGGTCTGGGTGAAGATCCGGTCGAAGAACCCGCGCGAGAACAGCCCGACGAGAAGAAGGGGGATGAAGGCGACGGCGGCGAATGAAACGAAGACGCGGGTCGAGAAGGAGCGGAGCGGATTGCGGAGCGTCCGGCCGCCGAGGGCGAGCGACAAGGCCAGGGCGACGAGCGCCGTTAGTCCCGCGTGGAGGAGGGCCAGGCGGATGAAAGCCACCGTCGACGCGACGATCCCGCGCCGGGGCAGGCACAAGGCGTAAACGCGATCCTCGTGGAGGAAGGCGAAGGCGTCGTAGGTCCGGCTCCGGTCGGCCATCACCGTCCAGCGCGGCGGGCCGTCGGCGATCAGGCCGGCCAGGACGTCGGACGGCAGTCCCGCCGACAGGCGGCGCGGGTTGAAGGTCGTGCGCCCCGCCCCGTCGAAGACGACGAGGGCGAAGTCGCTGAAGGCCAGGGAGGGCAGCGGATTCAGGCGCAGGATCTCGAAATACGGGTTGGCCGAGTAGAGGAAGGGGAGGAGGTCGTCGTCGAGAAGGGCCAGGACGGCCGTCCGTCCCAGGCAGCGTTCCGATTCGTACCAGTCCCGGTATCCGACCAGGAATTTCTTGACTTTGCCGAAGAAGGGCAGCTCGTAGAGGACGACGCTCCAGGCCGGGCTCGGCGGCAGGTCGAGATCCTCGCCCGGAATCCGGGGGATGTTCAGGGCGAAGGACGACCGGGTCGCGCCCGTCGCGTCCAGGACCTCGACGCCCGAGTACCAGTTGAACTTGGCCAGGAGCGTCTTCTCCCATAGGCTGTGGGCGAAGTCGGGGTCGTCGGGATTCCGGAAGAAGCTCAGCACGTCCCGCTGCCGGCGGTCCAGCTCGGGCAGGGATTCGCGGGTAAAGAAGACCGCCCAGTCCTCCTGGGTCACGATGACGTCCCGGACCAGCCCTTCCATCAGGCTCCGGTCCCGGGTCCGCTCTTCCCGGACGATGACGGCGAAGGGGAAGGCGGTCATCAGGAGCAGGGCGACGGCCGCGAGGTCCATCCGGCGCAGGAGGCCCGGATTCCAGGCGACGAGGGCCGTCAGCGCGACGAGCGCGGCGGCCAGCGCGGCCGTCCCGAGCGCCAGGCCGGACAAGGCGCCGATCGCCGAGGCCGTCAAGAAAGCGGTCATGAGGGCGGAGGGCGGCGGAGATGCGGAGCGGCTGCGGCGGGCGACGACACGGGCCAGCGCGACGGCGACCAGGCCGAGCGTGAGCATGAACATCCAGACCGCGGACTGGAGGAGCAGGAGAGAGGGGCGCGCCGCGACGCCGAGGAGGTCGAGGCTGGAATGGTGGACGACGAGGGCGAAGGCCTTCCGGCCCAAGAGCAGAAGGCCCATGGCCGCGCCGGCAACCGGAATGAAGAGTGCCGCGGCGGCCGCCGCGCCGAGCGTCCGGCTTTGCTTGGCGTGCGGCCTCAGAATGAACAGGGCGCAGCCGACGGCGGCGAACGCGGCGAGCGCGGTCAGGGAGATATCGGCCGGGGACCGCGTCAGAGGGCCCAGCGAGGCGAAACCGGCCGGCGCCGGGGAGAAGGCCTCGTACTCCCGGAAGGCGTTCCAGCGTCCGAGAAGGATCAAAACGAACCGTCCTGCGGCGATGATCAGCAAGCCGGCGCCGCCGCTGAGGAGACGTCGATCCCGTGAGAAGCCGGGAGACAGGAGCAAGAGCGCGAGGCCGGCGCCCAGGGCCGCCAGGAGGCACAAGGCCGCCGCCCGCGCCAGACGCTCCTTGAGGAGGGCCGACGTCCCCTCGGGGGAGGGCGAGGTCAGAGTCGCCGTCGCGACGATCCGTCCGGCCTCGTTCCGGAGCGGGAACAACAGGGTTTGGACCTCGCCGGCCGTCCGGGATTGTCCGAAATAGAGATCCTTGTTGCGGGAGAAGACCGTCTCGAAGCCCGAGACGTCCTCGCGGAAGTCCCAGTATTCGACGTCGCAATTCTCGAGAAGGCGGGAGGGAAGGAAATGGACCTCGCGGAGCTCGGCCGTCTTGAACTGGGGCAGGAAGGCCAGGAGCCGGAAGACGAGGATGACGGCGTCGCGGCTCAGGTCGCGGCGCGCGACGAGGAAAGAAGAGGCCTTATGGACGATCAGTCGGGTCTGTCCGGAGTCGGCGAGAAGCCGCCGCTCTCCCGGGGCGTCCCCGGGCCCGGCGGCGTCGAAGACCCGGCCGCGCCAGACGAGGAGCTCTCCGGACGGGCGGTAGACGGCCGCCCCTTCGACGTCGGTCCGGAGTTCCAGCCGGGCGAGATAGCGGTTCCACGGCGCAGGGGCGCTGGCATCCGGGACGGGCGGGAGACGGTCGGCCTTGTCGAGAAGGTCGGCCAGCACGGTTTCGAATTCGGCGCGGACGGCGCCGACCCGCGTTTGGAGCTTTTCCAGCCGGGACTCCGGATCCGGAGCCAGAGACCGGACGGGCCCGATTCGGGAAAAGCCGAAGATGAGGAGTCCGGCCGAGAACGCTGTCCAGGCGCCTATCCGCAGCCCTTTGCGCAGGGACGGCATAGCGGCGCCTCAGAGCAGAACGGCCTTGAGGGCCGCCAGCTTCCAGGGGGAGCCGCCCGCGGCCGCTTCAGCGGGACGCCTC
>JAFGBC010000179.1 GCA_016933355.1 Candidatus Aminicenantota bacterium | reverse complement strand
TTCGGGATGGGCGCCCACGTCATCAAGGTCGGGCTCAGCCCGGTCCTGATCGAGCTCATCCGGGAAGGCTGGATCACGGCGCTCGTCCTGAACGGCGCCGGCATCATCCACGATTTCGAGATCGCGTTCGCCGGCCAGACCTCCGAGGACGTCGACGACCGGCTTCGGGACGGACGGTTCGGGATGGCCCGCGAAACAGGCGAGCTCCTCAACCGGGCGATCAACGAGGGCGCCCGGGCGGGGCTGGGGCTGGGCCAGGCCGTCGGCGCGCTGATCGCGAATTCGGACTATCCCCATAAAAAGTTGAGCCTGCTCGCGGCCGCCCACGAGAAGGGAATTCCGGCCACCGTCCACGTCGCGATCGGGACGGACACGATCCACATCCACCCCCAGGCCAGCGGCGAGGCGCTGGGCAAGACGTCGCTCCAGGATTTCTTCCTGCTCTGCGGCGTCCTCGAGGGGCTGGGGGAGGGCGGCGTCTTCATCAACGCCGGCTCGGCGGTCATCCTGCCCGAGGTCTTCCTCAAGGCGCTGACCTACGTCCGCAACAAGGGGACCAGGGTCGAGCGCTTTACGACCGCCGTCTTCGACTTCCTGCGCCACTACCGGCCCGACCAGAACGTCGTCCGCCGTCCCGTCGCGGAGACGGGCCGCGGCTTTTACTTCGTCGGGCCGCACGAGATCCTGATCCCGTTTTTGGCCGCCGCCCTCCGCTCTTAGCCTCGGCCTTGAGCGCCGAAGCCTGCAGGAGCGTTCGCCAGACCTCCTCGGTCCGCTCGACCGTCTCGGCCAGGCTGCCCGACGTGTCGATGACGTGATCGCCGTGGCTCGCTTTTTCGGCGGCCGACATCTGGGAGCCTATCTTGCGAAGGGCTTCCTCCTCGCCGATCCCGTCGCGCTCCATGAGGCGGCGGAGCTGGATCTCGGGCCGGCAGGTGGTGACGACGACGACGTCGAAGAAATCCTGGAATCCGGCTTCGATGGTCAGGGCGGCCTCGGAGACGTAGACCGCCGTCCGGCCTTCGCGGGCGAGGGCGGTGATGACTTCCTTCTTCTTAGCCAGGACGAGAGGATGGACGATCGCGTTCACGGCGGCCCGGGCGGCGGCGTCGCCGAAGACGAGGGCCCCCAGCCGGGCGCGGTCGATCGTCCCGTCGGGGGCCAGGACCGCGGCGCCGAAGCGGGCGGCCACCTTGCGATGGGCGGCCCCGCCCGGCTCCATCAGCTCCCTGGCGACTTCGTCGGCCGAATGGACGTAACAGCCCAGGTCGGCCAGGACGGAGGCGACGACGGATTTCCCGGTGGCGATCCCCCCGGTCAGCGCGACGGTGAGCACGGGCCTCAGGATTTCGAGGACTTACCGGCACCGGCCTTGACCGGCGGCAGGAACATATAGCGCTTGAAGAAGCGGACGGCGACGCCCTGCTTCTTGACCGCCTCGCCGACGTCCTCGAGCCGGACGGTGATCCCTCCGACGAGGAGCTTGACGCGCTTGCCCTTGGTCATCCGCTTGGGCAGGTCGATGACGAGGTTGAGCTTGGACCCGACCACGATCCCCGAGTCGAGGCAGAAGTAGGCCCCGCCCGAGCTGATGTTCTCGAGCTTGGTCGGCTCCCGGAACCTCTTGCCGCGGGGCAGGCTGCCTTCGATCACGGCCTGGAGCGGCAGGTCCATTCGCCACTCGCGGCGCCGGTTGTGGAGCGAAGCCTCCTTGGCGGCGAGCGCCTTCTTGGAGGCGGCAGTCCGGCGCGGCTTCTTGGTCATCCCTCTCCTCGTCGGCCCCCCGGCCGCCCTCAGAACAGGGCCGAGTTGATGGCGTAGAGAGCGAGCTGGAGGCGGCTGTGGGTATCGAGCTTGGCGTAAATGCTCTTGATATGCGAGCGGACGGTATTCTTGCTGATGAAGAGGACCTCGGCGATTTCGTCGTTGCTCTTGCCCTGGCCGATGAGGCGCAGGACCTGGAACTCGGTCGGGGTGAGCTGGTCGAGCGTCTTCTCCTTCATGTCCCGGCCGACGACCGAGATGATCCGGTCCATGATGCTCGACATCTTGTCGCGGGGCAGCCAGATCTCGCCTTTCTGGACGATCCGGATGGCCTCGGTCAGCTGGCTGAGGGCGTCGTTGAGGTCGAAATAGCCCCGCGCGCCGGAGTTGATAAGCCCGACGACCTCCTCGTGAGACGGGATATTGCCCAGGAGGAGAAGTTGGGTCTTCTGGCCCTTGGACAGCTCTCGGATCGCCTTGCAGATCTCGCGGATGTTGGGGAGCGGCTCGATCGAGGCGAACAGGACGACCTCGGGATGGAGCTTGCGGATCGAGTCCATGAAGATGTCGATCGTGTTCTTCTCGATGTTGAGGACGTCGATCGTGGGGTCCGATTCCAGGGCCTTGAGAATCCCGGCCAGGATCAGGTCCGATGGACAGAAGACCAGGACCTGGACATGGCCTTCGGGCTTGGCCGCCGGCTTGGCCTTGGCGGCCGCCGCGTCCTTCTTGGCGGGCGTCTCCCCCCTCGCCGTCGGTTCCTTTTTGGATATCTTCTTCATTTTGAGCAAAGTGTATCTAAAGGCTCCAGTTCTGTCAAGGACGAACACGGGCGGAGGCCGCGGGAGGGGGATAGGGACGGGGTCCGGGGCTAGTTGTGCGTCTCGTAAGGTCCCTGGCCTTATCCCAATTTAGAATAACGCACAACCGCCGGGGAGGTTGAGGGGGGCGGCCTGGCCCCCCTCAGGGGGTCAGCGGAGCGAAGCGAAGCGCCGAGGGGGGAGCTTGACTTCCCCCTGGAAGTGTCCCGTCTCCAGGGATGATTAAGACAAGGGAATTTTAAGACGGGGATACTAGTTGAGGTCGATCCGGAAGCGGCGGTCGAGCCGAATGAGGACCGCACGCTTTGCGGACAGGGGGGATTCGACCCGGACCTTGGCGACGGTCCCCGACAGGGCCAGCTGGAGCCTCCGTTCCAGGTAGAGCGTCTGGGGGACGAGAAGGCTCAGCTTAAGCTTGGAGCCGGGTTGGATCGGGGAGGTCAGGTCGACATGGACCTCCCTGGCGCTGATGGACAGGATCGACGTCTTCTCCTCGAACTCGCGGTCCAGGGCGTCCCGGCCCGAGACGAGGGCGGACAGGGAGAGGTCGAAGGTGCGCTCTCCCTTGCCCTCTACGGTCGCGTCTTGGATGTCCGGTTTTTCGTTCGGTTTAGGTCGGCTCATCGGAGGGCCGATTATCGGACAGGCGCGCGCGGGCGGCAATCGCTTTTTGCGGTGATTCGGAGGGTGATATTGCCTAACCCCGGCCCGCCCGGCGGAATCCCCTCGGCCGGCCGGGGCCGGCGCTTAGGCCTCGGGCTTGATGATGTACTTGCTCTCGAGGCGGACCGAGACCTTCTGGCGGCCTTCGCCATGGTCGCCCGCCTCGACGAAGACGACCTTGCCGTGGATGGCGAGCTTGAGGTCCCTATCCTCGGACAGCTTGGGGGGAAGGTCGATGATCAGCTTGACTTTGGTGCCGATCGTCATCGGGCTCTTCAGGAGGAAGGAAGCGCCCTGATGGCTGATATAGGAGAGCTTGGTTTCTTCCTGGAAGCGACGGCCCTGGGCGTCCTGGCCTTCGACGACCGTAGACAAGGGGAGCTTGAAGCCCTGCTCAAGGGCGTTGAGTCTGAGGCTGTCGCTTGCGCTTTTCCTCATCATGATCCAATCCTTCGTCCGATATCCCTGCACTCGATGGGGCTACAATGCCACGCCCCTCGGACGGGGGTCAATCACCCCCCAGGGTGAAATCAGGGGTGAATTTTTGATTTGGTTTTTTCACCTTCCGGGTGAGGCGGAGGCGAGAGGGGGGCGGGAGGAGCGTTTTGGCCTCACCCCCGTTTTCTTGACAATTGGGGGGACGGCGGCT
This sequence comes from Candidatus Aminicenantota bacterium, assembly GCA_016933355.1. GTDB lineage: Bacteria > Acidobacteriota > Aminicenantia > Aminicenantales > JAFGBC01 > JAFGBC01. Next base: position 793 of record JAFGBC010000179.1, on the reverse strand, counting down.
AAAATTTGCCGGTAATCCCACCTCAGGAGTCCCCTTTGAGCCCACAGGAACGATTGGTCAGACAGGTCACCGCCAAGAGCGAGGATTTCTCGACCTGGTATGCCGAGATCATCCGCAAGAGCGAGCTCGCCGACTACTCTCCCATGAAGGGGATGATGGTCATCCGGCCCCACGGCTATGCGCTCTGGGAGAACATCCAGCGCGGGCTGGACCTCCGCATCAAGGCCGCCGGCCACGTCAACGCCTACTTCCCCCTGTTCATCCCGGAAAGCTTCCTCCAGAAGGAGGCCGAGCACGTCCAGGGCTTCTCGCCCGAGGTCGCCTGGGTCACGATCGGCGGCAAGGAGGAGCTCGAGGAGAGGCTCGCCGTCCGGCCGACCTCGGAGGCCATCATCGGCCACATGTACGCCAAGTGGATCAAGTCCTGGCGCGACCTGCCCGTCCTCATCAACCAGTGGGCCAACATCGTCCGCTGGGAGAAGGTCACTCGGCCCTTCCTGCGGACCACGGAATTCCTCTGGCAGGAGGGCCACACCTGCCACGCCACGGCCGAGGAGGCCGAAGCCGAGACGCTCAAGATCCTGGCCCTCTACAAAGAGTTCTGCGAGACCGAGCTGGCCGTCCCGGTCCTGGAGGGGCGCAAGTCGTCCCGGGAGAAGTTCGCCGGGGCCCAGATGACCTACGCTCTCGAGGCCCTGATGTCGGACGGCAAGGCCCTCCAGATGGGGACGTCCCACAACCTGGGCCAGCACTTCTCCAAGGCCTTCGACATCAAGTTCGAGGACCGCAACCA
>JAFGBC010000178.1 GCA_016933355.1 Candidatus Aminicenantota bacterium | reverse complement strand
GCCTTCAAGTTCCAGCTCTTCTCGGGCGGGCTGATCCTCCTCTTCACCCTTCTCTACATCGCCTTCTTCGCCATGGCCATGGGCCCGATCGTCTGGGTCGTCATCGCCGAGATCTTCCCGACCCGGGTCCGGGGCCGGGCGATGGCCATCGCCACGGCCGCCCTCTGGTTCGCCGATTTCGTCGTCTCCCTGACCTTCCCGGTCATGGCCGACAAGCTCCACGAGTCGTTCGCCTTCTGGCTCTACGCGGCCATGTGCGCGGTCGACTTCGTGTTCATCGCCGTCTTCCTGCCCGAGACGAAGGGGAAGTCGCTCGAGGAGATCGAGCGCCGCTGGCTGAAAAAGGCCTAAGGCCCGGGGCGCAGGTCCCGCTCCAGGCGCCGCAACAGGACCCAGACCTCGCGCACGGACGGCAGCCGGAAGCGGGCGAAGGTCGGCCCCGTCCCGCCGACCCGGATCGTGACGCCGTCGCGCCGCAGGACGCGAAAAGCGTCCTCGTCGGTCGCGTCATCGCCGATGTAGACGACGAAGGGACGCCCCTCCGCTTCAAGCCCGGCCAGGAGGCTGCGGACGCCCAGCCCCTTGTTCCAGGCCAGGCGGGGCCGCAGCTCGAGGACGCAATGCCCCCGCGTCAGCATCAAGGTCCGGCGGCGCCGTCCGATCTCGTCCCGAACGACGGCTTCGACCTCGGCCCGGCGGCCGGGCCGGACGCGCCGGACGTGGACGCTCCCCGTCAGCCCCTTGTCCTCGACAAGGAGACCGGGGCAGCCGCGGAGGCGCCGGCGGACGGCGGCCAGCGCCCGGCCCAAATCGCCCCGGACGGCTTCCGCGCCGGGATGCCGCCAGCGGCGCGCGCCGCATGCGATCTCCAGGCCGTGATTGCCGACGAGCGCGACCGAGGCGACGCCGATCCGGCCTTTGATGTCGGCGAGCGAGCGGCCCGAGACGACGGCGACGAACGTCCGCCGGCTCAGCCGGCGCAGGATCTCCCGCCGCGGCCTCGAGAGGACGGCGTCCTCCGGCCGTCGCCGGATCGGGACCAGGGTCCCATCGTAATCGAGGAAGAGAAAGAGGGGACGCCCGCGGACGGGCTCAAGGCCGCGTCCGGTCATAGATACACGATATCCTTGCTCTCGAAGAGCGACAGGAAGGTCAACAGATAGTCCCGGATGTGGCGGGTGATCAGGAAGTTGTTGGCGATGTGGACCCGCCCGTTCGCCCCGAGCTTGGCCGCGTAATCCGGCTCGTTGAGGAGCTGCTTGACCCAGTAGGCCGTCCCCTCGATCGAATGGGTCAGGATGCCCGAGTGGCGGTGCGTGACCTGGAGCGGGATGCCGCCCACGGCCGAGGCGACGACGGGCTTCGCCTTCCAAAGGGCCTCGGCCACGGTCAGCCCGAACCCCTCCTTGAGGGACTTCTGGAGGACGACCGTCGCCGCCCGCTGCAGGGCGTTGATCTCGACGTCGCTGGCCGGCGGCAGGAAGAGGACGAAGACGTCGGGGTCGCCCTCGGCCTCGCGGCGGACCTCCTCGAGGACCTTGGCGCCCTCGGGGTCGTCGGTCGCGCCGCCGCCGGCCAGGACGAGCTGGCAGTCGACGTGGGGCTTGACGAGCTTGTAAGCGCGGATGACGCCGACCGGGTCCTTGAGATAGTCGAAGCGGGAGATCTGGGCGACGACCGGCCGCGACCGGTCGATTTTGAACCGGTCGCAGACCTCCTGAACCGTCGCCTCGGGAAGGTCGCGGTTCTTGTCGCTCAGGGGGTCGATCGAGGGCGAGATCAGGACTTGGCGCACGCCGAGCGGCCGGGCGAAGGCCGGCGCCGAGAACACGGCGCAGTCGTAGCGTTCGACATAGCCCTTGAGGAACTCCCAGACCGCGGGCTGGGGCTCGGTGAAGTCGATGTGGCAGCGCCAGACCCAGCGGCCGCCCCGGCCGGACCGCTCCTCGACCAGGGCGATCGGCTGCGGGTCGTGGATGAAGTTGATTTCGTCGGCCAGGTCCATCTCCCGGGCATTCTCCCGGTTGACCTCGAGGAAAAAAGCAAAATCCCCGGCCCCAATCGGGTCCGACCCGCCGTGGAGGGCGTTGTGCATGGCCTTCGTGATCCGGAAGAAGCGCTCGTTGCCCTTGATGACGTCCCAGCGGGTCTCTACGCCCAGGTCCTTGAGGAGCGGCATCATCCGGGTCAGGATCTCGGCGACGCCGCCCCCGACCGCCGTCGAATTGACGTGGCGGACCGGGCGGCCCCGGAGGCGTCCGGCGAGCAGGAAGAGCTCCTCGACGCCGGCCTCGCCCGCGAACGGGAGGTAATCTTTAATCCCGGACATGGCGCTGAACCTCCCCGATGATCTTCTTGCGCAGGCCGTCGAGCGTCATCGTGTAGGGGTCGAGCCGGGAGACGGCTCGGGCCAGGTCCGGATGGCCGAGCGCCTCGAACCAGGTCGAGAAGTCGTTGACCCCCTTTTCCAGGCGGAGCCGGGCCTCGAAGACGTGGTAATAGATCGAGTGGATGCTGATCTTGTCCAGGACGCCGACGAACTCCCGGAGATCCCGGGCTTGGTAGGGCGTCGGGAGGACGAAAGTCCGGCAGGCCATGAAATGGAAATCCTCGCCCTCGGGACAGGCGGTCGTCCGCGTCCGCCCGTTGGCGAGATGGGCGTCGAGGACGTCCAGGGTTCGGGCCCGGAGGTCCTCGATCCGCCCGCAGCGGACCGTGTCCACGCTGGCCAGGAGCTCGCCCAGCGCGTCGAGCCCGAGCGACGTCGTCACCCAGAAGGCGAAATCGTTGGGGGGCTCGGGCGACAGGTAATGGTGCTGCTGGAGGAAGCGGTGGGTGTGATAGTAGATCGAGGCGCCGGGCACGGACGCGATGCCGTCGCGCAGCTCGCCCGCGGTCGTCGCCCGCCGGCCGAGCAGCTCGACCAGGTTGTGCCGGGTGTAGAATCGGAAGGACGCGGCCATGGCTCCTCCTAGGCGAGTTTCCTCATCTCGTTCACGATCTTGCCCGCCCAGCGGAAGACGTTGTTCTCCCGGACGACGGCCCGCATTTTCCTCATCCGCTCTCCTTGCTCGGCCTCGTCCATCGTCAGGGCCCGGTGGAGTCCCTCGGCGAAGGCGTCGAGGGCGATCGGGTTGACGAGGACGGCCTCCTCGAGCTCCCGGGCCGAGCCCGTGAACCGGCTGAGGACGAGCGCTCCCCGCTCGTCGCTCCGGGCGGAGACGAACTCCTTGGCGACGAGGTTCATGCCGTCGTGGAGGGAGCTGACGACGCACAGGTCGGCGGCCCGGAAATAGCCGACGACGTCTTCGACCCCGAAATGCGTCTTGTGGAGGAGGATCGGCTGCCAGTCCTTGGACCTCCAGCGCTCGTTGATGTCGACCATGGCATGATAGATCTCGTCGTTATAGGCTTTGTACTGCGGGATATGAATCCGGGTCAGGGGCCCGAGCTGGACGAAGACGAAGCGCCCGACGTGCTCGGGATGGATCCGGAAAAGGCGGTCGATGGCCAGGAAGCGCTCCAGGACGCCCTTGGTGTAGTCCATCCGGTCCACCCCCACCCCCAGCATCCGGTCCCTGATCCGGAAATCCTTCCGGATCGCGGCCGCCTTCTCGGCGGCGGCGGGCGTCCGGGACAGGGCGTCGATGTGCTCGAAATCGATGCTGATCGGGAAGGGACGGACGAGCGTTTCCCGCCCGCCTTTGACGACGGACAGCCGCTCGCGGTCGATCCGGGTCTCCATGAAACGTTCCATGCAGTCCAGAAAGTTCAGCCCGTGGTTGCGGATGTGGAAGCCGAGGATGTCGTTCCCCAGCAGGCCTAGCAGGATCTCTTCGCCCTGGGGACAGACCCGGAACGCCTCGGGGTTCGGCCAGGGGATGTGCCAGAACTGGACGACGACGACCTCGGGCCGCCGTTCCTTGATGAGCCGGGGCAGCAGGGCGAAATGGTAGTCCTGGATGAAGACGAACCCCTCGTCGCCCTCCAGCTCGTCCAGGACGACGTCGGCGAACTTCTCGTTGACGCTCCGGTAGGCCTCCCAGTCGCTCTCCCGGAAGGTGGGGCGGACGTAGACGTTGTGGCAGAGCGGCCAGAGCGCCTCGTTGGCGAACCCGTAATAATAGCCGTCCTCCTCCTCACGGGTCAGAGGCACCCGGCGCAGCGTGTAGCTCGGATTCCAGGGCGGAACCGGGACGCGGCCTTTCGCGTCCACGACGTCCCAGTCCGCCTCGCCCGAGCCGGTCGCTATCCAGGTCCCCCCGCAAGCCCTCATGACCGGGTCCAGGGCCGTGGTCATGCCGCTCGCGGGCCGGCCGCACTCCACGCCGCCCTTGCCGTAGGTGTGGATGTAGGGCTCGCGGTTGGAGATGACGATGAACTTGTGGTCACCGATCTTGTCGCGGACGACCTCTTTCAGGTTGTCCTTCGTCCAGGCCATAGGGCTCCTTTCTGAGGCTCGCGGAGGACGGCGCGCGGATCGGACGTCCCGGCGCGGCGCCGGAAGGGCTAGAGGATCGAGCGGTCGATCCGGCGCCGGGAAGAAAAGGAGGGCGCCGGCCGATCCGGGCGGAACGTCGAGATCCGCGTGACAATCCTTATAATTTATGATAGCACATGGCGGGGGCGGCCGAAAGGGGCCGCCGGGCGCCGCCGGCCGCCCTTGATTCTTCGCTGAAGGCCGGTTACCATCGGAGCGCATGGAGACGACGAGAGCCGACCGGGGAAAAGGCCGCCTGCGCCGAATCGCGCTCCCGCTGCTGGCGGGGGTCCTGGCCCTGGCCGGGCTCGCTCTCCAGGAGCGGCCGCACCCGGCGGAGCCGGACGTCCCGGCCGCGACCGTCGCCCGCGGCTATTCCATCCCGACGATCGACCTCTCGGGTCGGCTCGAGCGCCGGGCCGTCGTCGACCGCGAGGACGGCCAATACCTGGGTCACCCGACGACCGTCCTCCTCGAAGACGGCCGGACGATCCTCGCCGTCTATCCCAAGGGCCACGGCGCCGGCCCGATCGTCATGAAGATGAGCCGCGACGGCGGTCTGACGTGGAGCGGACGGCTCCCCGTACCCGAGAACTGGGCGACCTCGAAGGAGACGCCGACGATCCATCGCGTGACCGGGCCGTCGGGCGAGAAGCGGCTCCTCCTCTTCTCGGGGCTGTATCCCGCCCGTCTGGCGGTTTCCG
>JAFGBC010000038.1 GCA_016933355.1 Candidatus Aminicenantota bacterium | reverse complement strand
GACGTGGCCGGCTCGGGCGGCTACTGGATCTCCATGGCCGCCAGCAAGATCGTCGCCCAGCCCCAGACGCTGACCGGCTCGATCGGCGTCCTGAGCGGCAAGTTCGACCTGTCGGGCCTGTACGAGAAGCTGGGCATCACGAACGAAAAGCTGACCTTCGGCGAGAAAGCCGACCTGTTCAGCTCGTTCCGGAGCCTGAGCGGCGAGGAGCGGGCCCTGCTCAAGAGCCAAATTCTCTGGATCTACGACCAGTTCCTGACCAAGGCGGCCGAAGGCCGCGGATTGACCGCGGCCGAGATCGACGCCGTGGGACGCGGACGCGTCTGGACGGGGCGTCAGGCCAAGGAACGGAAGCTCATCGACGAAACCGGGGGGATCCAGGTCGCTTTGCGGGCGGCCAAGGAGCTGGCCGGCATCCCGCCCGACCGCGAGGTCCGGCTGACCGTCTGGCCCAGGAAGCGCTCGATGTGGAGCGTCTTCTGGAGCCGGGCCGGCGCGGAAACGCGGCTGCCGCTTCATCCCCGGCTCGAGAAGGCGGTCACGAGTCTCCGCCTCCTCGGCCAGGAGCGGGTTTGGGCGCTGATGCCGGCCGCGCTTGTCGCCGAATAGGGCCCTAGCGGACCCGCCACAGGGCGAAATCCCCGTTCTCGAAGACCTTCTCGAGCCTGAATCCCGCAGCCTCGTTCCCTTCTTCGCCCCCGGTCCGGGCCGGCGCGGCGCGGGAGGAGGCGGGAAGGACGGTCCCGGACGGCACCCAGATCAAGCGGACCCCGTACGCGGCCAGCACTTCTCCTGACCCGGCGGGGTCATTGAAAAAGCGGGCGACGTCGGTCTTGCGCCGGCGGATCTCCCGCTGGGGCAGGTGGAAGTCCAGGTAGGAATGGATGGACGCGTCCAGGACCACGCGTCGGTCGGCGAAGTAGCAGAGATAGGTCATCTCGATCGGGTGGAGGACGACGTCCTCCGGCTCGCTGTGGGAGTTCAGCCAATCCGCCGTCTCGAGGAACGAAGCGGAGAACGTCCGGGGATTGGGCACGCGGACCTTGTCCGCCAGGAAGCGCGCCCCGTTCGGAACGCACAGGGCGGAGACGAGAAGAAAAGCGGCCGTTTTCTGCAAGGTCTTCGTCCGCGCGAAGTGACGGGCCAGCATGTCCGCCCAGAAGATGATGAGAAGGATGACGCCGAGGTAGTAGACATAGATATTGACGATATTCCGGGGAAGCTTGACGAGCCGGATGTTGAAGAAGACGAAATAGACGATCGAGACGCCGCACAGCCAGGCCAGGAACAGCTTCCCGACCTCGTCGCGGCCGAAAGAGAAGACGCGGCGGACGAGCCCGGGCACGGCCGCAACGCTCAGTCCCCAGCTTCCGAGGAGGAAGACGGCCAGGCCGAGAAGGGCCTTGAGAAGGTTGGACGCGCTGAAGGCGGACCCGGTGACGACGCCGCTCCAGGCGCTCTCGAGGCCTGCGAGCTTGAGGTTCGCGAGCGCCCGGCCCACCCAGTCCACGAACCCGAGCCCGAAATTATAGGAGATCCCCCCCCCTCTCAGGAGCGTGAACAGGAGAAGAGGCAGGAAAAGCGCCGCCGTCAGGGAGAATGCCTTGAGGAGCGAACGGTCCCTGAACTTGAGCCAGGCCGCGGCGCCGGCGCAGAGAAGGGCGGCCAGGACCGGCCAAATGAAAAAGACCTTGAACTCCGAGGTCAGGGCCAACAGGGCGGCCGCCAGGATCAGGTCGGGGCGCCGCCCCCCCGCGAGATACCGCCCCAGGCAGAAGAATCCGGGGAAGAGGATGGCGAGGCTGTGGAGCAGTGTATTGAGCGCCAGGAAGTCGAAGAAGTAGAAGGAGTAGAAGATGTTCCCGCCCTGGGGGGCGCCCAGCAAAAGGCTGGCCGCGAAGTAAAGGCCGCCGCTCCCGAACAGGACCAGGAACGTCCCCCACAGGGCCGATTCCTCGGAGAAGAGCTGCCGGATGAAGAGAAAGGTCCCCAGGAGCAGAAGCCCGAAAAAGAAAGCGGGCAAATAGCGATGATAGAGGTCCAGGACGTCCAGCCCGAGCTGGGCATGGAAGAAGCCCGCGATGAGGTCCAGCCCGTAATGATAATTGAGCGGCGTTCCTGCGGCGAACGGCAGCTGGGGCGGGACCGAATGGGAGACCTCGCGGATCATCGACGTCCGGATGAACCCGTCGTAAAAGCGCATGTTGACGACGCGAGAGCCGTCCGGCTGGACGAGGCCGTTGCGAAAATTATCGACGCCGAGGACGACGAGAAGGATCGCGGCCATGGCCGCCAGAGCGACGCCGGCCCGGGCCGGCCGCGGACCGGGCGGGGCCGGCCCCCGGGACCCCCGGCGGAGCCCCGCCGCAGCGTGGATAAGCGCGGCGGCCGCCCAGACGAAGACTAGACGGGGCCGGCCGAAGGCGGTGGCTCCCTTGATGACGAGCGCGGCGGCGCCCGCCCCCAGGGCGCAGGACAGGGCCAGGGATTCCAGCCGGTCGCCCCGAAAGCCCGACAGGCGGAGGAGCGACCGCCCCGGCAGGTAGATGACGGCGACGAGACCGGCCAGAAAGGTCAGGGGGGAGACCACGACGGCGTCAGCGATCCTCGGCCTTCTTCACGAGAACCTTCTCGTCGGGCTTGACGAGCCAGATTCGTTCCCGGGCTTCGGACTCGACGGCTCGGGGATTCCGTTCGAGCTCGGCGATCTCGCGCTTCAGGCGCTCCCGCTCTTGCTCGAGCCGCCGGATCTCCTCGACCTGGGCCTGGTAGTCCCGCTTGGCCCGGGTCAGGCCCAGGAAGCCCTTCGGCCCCAGGATCGCTGTGAGGAGCAGGGAGAGGACGACGACGCCGCCGAACCCGATCAGGAGCTTCTTCCGCCAGCCGACCCGGCCCCGGCGCCGCTTTCCGCTCATGCGATCTTCTCCAGCCCGCGCTTCATGAGCCGCTCCATCTCCTTGTGCGAATCCGCCTCGGCGTAGCAGCGGATGAGGGGCTCCGTTCCCGAGAAGCGGAGCAGCAGCCAGTCGTCGTTGTCGAAATCGAGCTTGATGCCGTCGATCGTCTCGACGCCGACGACGCGCCGGCCGTCGAGCCGGGCCGGGGGATTCCGGATCAGATTCCTCAGCCTGCGCGCCCGCTCCGGCGTCAGGCCGACATTCTTCTGCCCGTCCTCGCGCCGGCCGTAGCGGGCGTAGAGGTCCGCCTGGAGCTCGACCAGGCTCTTCCCCGAGGCGGCGACCATTTCGGCGGCCAACAGGCCGGCGAAGATGCCGTCCTTCTCGGGGAGGTGGTCCTTGATGGCCATGCAGGCGCTCTCCTCGCCGCCGAAGACGATCTCCCGGCGAAGGAACAGGTCCGCCAGATACTTGAAGCCGACGGGCGTCTTGTGCAGGGGAAGGTCGTGGGCCCGGGCGATCCGGTCCACGAGATGGGTCGTGGCCACCGAGCGGGCGACGCCGCCCCTCAGCTTCCGAACCCGGACCAGGTAGTCGAGCAGGAGGGAGATGATGATGTTGTGGGCGACGAGGTTGCCTTTGTGATCCAGGATGCCGAACCGGTCGCCGTCCGCATCGGTGGCGATCCCCATCTGACACTTCTTGGACTTGAGGACGGTCCGCAGCTCGCGGAGGTTCTCCTCGGTGCAGGAGGGGATGACGCCCCCGAAATAAGGGTCGACGTAGCCGTGGATCTCCTCGATCGGAATGCCGTTATCGGCCAGGATGCCGTCCAAGTATTCCCGGCTCGTCCCGAACAGGAGGTCGACGGCGATCTTAAGGCGCGCCCGGCGGATCACATCAAAATCGACCTTGTTCTGGATGAAGGCCAGGTAGTCGGCCTTGAGATCGATCTTCTCGATGAAAGCCTCGCGGGGGTAGACGGCCGGCGGCGGAGGCTTCTCCTGGAGGGCCGCGACGGCCTTTTCGATCTGGTCCGTCACCCGGGGCAGCGCGGGCGCTCCCGTTTCGACGTTGAATTTCAGCCCGTTGTACTCGGGCGGGTTGAAGGACGCCGTGAAGTTAATCCCGCCCTGCGCCTTGCGGCGTATAATCTGGAAAGCCTGGGCTTGGGAGGGCGCGTCGCGGTCGGTCAGGAGGGCGCGGATCTTGTTGAGGGACAGGATTCGCGCGGCTTCCGAGGCGAACTTTTCGGAGAGGAACCGCGTGTCATAGTTGACCACGACCGCGATCGGGCCGTCCGGGAACGTTCTCTTCAGATAATCGGCGACCGCTTGGACGACGACCCGAACGTTGCGGAAGGTAAAACCTTCCCCCATGATGGCTCGCCATCCGGAGGTGCCGAATCTGATCATCCTGGCCGTCTGGGACAATAGCATACCGAGGCCGGATTTGCAACCGGACCGCTCATTCGGCTAGGGACCCTTGACGGCGTCGATCCGGCCCGTCATGGGCACGAACCGGACGTCGAGCAGGGGCGTGATCCGGGGCTTCCCCTCCTTTTTCTCGACCAGGGTCAGGACCTGGACCGAGCCCTTTTTTTCCAGCGGCAGGACCAGCCGCCCGCCCTCCTTGAGCTGTTGGAACAGAGCCGGGGGGAGGTGACGCGCGGCGCAGGTGACCATGACCGCGTCGAACGGCGCTTTCTCCTCCCAGCCCAGGTAGCCGTCTCCCCACTTGACCTCGACGTTGACATAGCCGAGGTCGCGGAGGCGGCGGGCCGCCTGGAGGGCCAGCGGCCGGCTGATCTCGACCGAATAGACGTGATCGGCGAGCTCGCCGAGGACGGCCGCCTGGTAGCCCGACCCCGTCCCGATCTCTAAGACCCGTTCGCACCCCCGCAAGGCGATCGACTGGGTCATCAGAGCAACGATGAAGGGCTGGGAGATGGTCTGGCCTTCGTCGATGGGGAGGGGGTAGTCGCGATAGGCCTGGTCTCTCAGGCCGGGGGGGACGAAAAGGTGACGGGGGACGCGCCCCATGGCGGCCAGCACCCGCTGATCCGTGATACCCCGGGCGGCGATCTGATTCCGGACCATGTCCCGCCTCTGTTGCAAGAAATAGGCTTGCTCCCCCCATGTTTCCTGGGAAAAGCCCAATAAACCGGCTATAAACAGGCCTGCCCCGGCCGTTAATCCTATCCAGACGGAGGCGCTTCTCACAAGGATATTATAATACAAACGTAACGCGGAATCTCGTATATCGAGTACCGTAAAAGCGAGATTACACCCCCTAGCCTTTAGAGGTGAGAAAACAAAAATCAAATTCATCCCTGAAATCCCCCTGGGGGGTGATTGACCTCCCGGGGGTCCCCTCCATTATATTAGGCGCGCACGGCTAATCATCTTTCGGGTAAAGGGTTACCGGGAGGAGAGAGCGATTTGAACGACCGAGCGTCTTTCAAGGGGTGAGGCGGAGCATGGCGACACGAGCCGTCTACCCCGGATCGTTCGACCCCATGACCAATGGGCACGTCGATATCATCCGGAGAGGCTTGAAGATCTTCGACACCATCATCGTGGCCGTGCTCGAAAACCCCAAGAAGCAGACGCTGTTCTCGACCCGGGACCGGGTCCGGATGATTCGCGAGGTCTTCGGCCCCCGGGAGCGGGTCGAGGTCAAAGCCTTCCGCGGCCTGCTGGCCGATTTCCTGCGCCGTAACGAGACGACGACCGTCATCCGCGGTTTGCGCGCCGTTTCCGACTTCGAGTACGAACTCCAGATGGCCCTCATGAACCGGACCCTGGACCCGACCATCGAAACCCTGTTCATGATGCCCAGCCTCCACTACACCTTCCTCAGCTCGAGCCTGGTCAAGGAGGTCGTGATGCTCGGCGGCCGGATCGAGAGCCTCGTCCCCGCTGTCGTCGAGCGGCGCTTGAAGGACTTCTCCCGAAAACCGAAAGGTTTGAAACAATACGTCTAAAGGCAGGTCCAACATGTTCGGACTCGGACGCGATAAGAGCTGCGTAGGGCTTGACATCGGCTCGCACGCCGTCAAGGTGGTCGAACTCGTCGCGCGGCGGCGCGGCGGCCGGGACAGCTTCCGCTTGGCCAAGCTCGGCTACGCCCTGCTTCCCCACGACGCCATCGTCGAGGGGACGATCATCGACTCGACGGCCGTCGTCGAAACGATCCGCCAGATCTTCGACGAGAACAAGATCGGGTCGAAGAACGTCGTCATCTCCGTCTCGGGCAACTCCGTGATCATCAAGAAGATCACCCTCCCGGCCATGGAGAAGGACGAGCTGGCCGAGTCCATCGTCTGGGAGGCCAAGCACAACATCCCCTACCCTTACGAAGAGACCAACGTCGACTACATCGTCCTCAAGCCGGCCGGCGAGGCCCGCGACCGCAACCTGGACATCCTCCTCGTCGCGGCCAAGAAGGACAAGATCGCCAACTACAGCAACGTCATCCACCAGGCCCGCAAGAACCTGGTCGCGATCGAGGTCGACGTTTTCGCCCTCCAGAACGCCCTCGAGATCAACTACCCCGACAGCTTCGCCGATAAGACGATCGCCCTCATCAACCTGGGAGCCAACATCATCAACGTCTCCATCCTCGAGCGGGGCACGCCCCAGCTCTTCCGCGACCTGGCGCTGGGCGGCCTGTTCTTCACCGAGAACATGCGCAAGGAGCTCAACATCAGCTTCGACGACGCGGAGAAGCTCCTCAAGGGGCTGCCGGTCAAGGCCGTGGAAGCCGACCAGCTCGACGCCGTCCTGGCCGCGAACGTCAAGGACCTCCTCGACGAGATCGAAAAAACCTTCTCCTTCTACGAGGCGACCGAGAAGCGGGAGCGCAGGATCGAGCAGATCTTCCTGAGCGGAGGCCTGGCCAACCTGCGGACGATCGGCCCTTCCTTTGAGCAGCGTTTCGGCATCAAGACGGAGATCTTCAATGCCTTCCGGAACATCCCCTACGACGAGAAGAAGCTCGACCCGGTCCTGGCCCGGGAGATGGCCTCCCTGTTCGGGGTCGCCGTCGGGCTGGCCACCCGGAAGGCGGAGTAACCCAACATGATCCGCATCAACCTTCTCAAACCCGAAAAAAAGGAATGGAAGGAAACCGCTCCGGGCCTGCCCGTTCAGGAGGCCACCAAGGAGAAAGCCAAGACCCCGTCGGGTAACCTGATCATCCTCCTGGCCGTGGTCGGGATCGCGGCCCTCTTCTACCTCCAGAAGAGGTCGTTGGACCGGGAGGAGGCTCTGCTCAACCAGGCCAAGCAGGAGAAGAACAAGCTCCAATACGTCATCGCCAAGCTGGCCGAGATCGAAACCCAGAAGGCGACGCTCGAAAAAAAGATCGACCTCATCACCCAGCTCCAGGCCCAGCAGGAGGTCGTCGTCCGGATCATGGACGAGGTCAGCAAAGCCCTGCCCGAATGGGTCTGGCTGACCGAGACCGCGTTCGACAAGGGCGTCGTGACCCTTAAGGGCAAGGCCCTCTCCAACAACCTGATCGGCGACTACATGATCGCCCTCGAAAACAGCCCTTACCTGGCCCGGGTCGACATCAAGTCGTCGACGCAGAAGACGGTGAAGAACAGCCAGTTCCATGAGTTCCTGTTGACCGCCGCCGTCTCGGCCAAGCCGGAAACCGCGGCGCCGCCGGGACCCCTCCCGGCTGAAACACCCGTGCCGGCGTCCGTCGCCAAACCCGCCGTCAAAGGGGGGCAGAAATGAAAAACTGGCCGTGGTACGGATATCTCGTCCTGGCCGCCGTCCTGTTCGGGCTGTTCTTCCTCTTCTATTACAAGCCCAAAGCCGCCGAGCTCGACAAGGTCCAAGCCGAGCGGATCAAGATCGAGGACGAGGTCGCCAAGCTCCGGGTCAAAAAGCAGCAGCTCGACAAGATCGAGAAAGAGCTCGTCGACCTCAACCAGCGCCTCAAGGACCTTCAGCAGATCATCCCGGACCAGAAGGAATCGGGGGATATTCTCAAGCGGATCCAGCAGCTCGCCTACGATTCGCGCCTGACCATCACCAAGTTCGCCCCCAGGCCGGAGGTCGTCAAGGAGTTCCACTCGGAATGGCCGATCCCGGTCGAGACCACCGGCACCTACCACAACCTGGCGACGTTCTTCGACCGGCTCAGCCGCTTCTCGCGCCTGTTCACCGTCGAGAATTTCGCGATCCGGGCCCTGAGCAATCAGACGGAGGCGGCGACAATCTCGGCGACCTGGACGGCCAAGACCTATTTCTTCCACGAGGAGCTGCCGCCGCCGCCGGGCAAGAAGACCGCGAAGAAGGCGCCGGCCAAGTCTGGGGGTGCCAGATGAGACGAATGATCGCCGGACTCACGGTCCTGGCCGCCCTGGCCCTGCTCGCGGGAGGCTCGGGCGCGGGGACGTTCGCCGGAATCCAGGACCAGGAAGCCGCCCTGGAGGGATTGGACACCTCCAAACCGCCGCTTTACAGCCCGAGCGGCCGCCGGGATCCCTTCAAGGACCTGCTGGCCGGCAAGGAGTTCAAGGAGCGGGCCGGGGCGGGGGAAATCAGCGAGCTGGCCATCGACGACATGGTCCTCAAGGGCATCGTCAAGCACCGGGGCAAGCTAACGGCGATCCTCGGCGGCCCCCAGGGCTTCCCGCTCTTCGTCCAGACCGGAACGCGGTTTACGGACGGCTACATCCTGTCGCTGACCGAGACCCAGATCGTCTTCCGGAAAGTCAGCGAGCGGGGCATGCCGCTGATGAGACCGAAGGACATCGTGAAGGAAATCGTTGCGGAGGAGCGCTAAGATGAATAGAAACATGATCCGACGGGCCTTGATCGCCTTGTGCCTTCTGGCCGTCGTCGACCTCGTCCCCTTGACGGCCGCGGCCGACGCCCAGATCCAGAGGGTCGCCGTTTACCCCGGCCGTCTCTCCGCCCGCGTCGTCTTCGAGACGGACGCGAGCCTCTCCCTCCAAAAGGCCTACTACGCGCGCGAGCTCCCCCGGACGATCGTGCTCGACCTCGGCGCCGTCCAGGCCCTTCAGATCCCGGCCATCCCGGCCGAGGAAGCGGCCCTGATCAAGAGCGTCCAATGGGAGAAGACGGACGACGGCCAGGTCCGCTGCCTGATCGCGCTGAGCGAACGGGTTCCCTTCCGGATCGTCGGCGGCCCGCGCTCGACCGTCCTCGAGCTCTTCAAGATCCAGCGCGGCCTCGACGACTACTGGATCGACCCCGTCCTCCAGCAGGCCCTCCGGGAGCGGAGGGGCGGCCGGGTCGCCCTGGACCGGGTCGACATCGCCGAGTCCGACGAGCGAGTTCTGGTCCGGGCACGCCTGAACGGCTCCGCTCCGGCCCAGGTCTTCGCCCTGGACAACCCGCCCCGGCTGGTCGTCGACCTGTTCGAAACCCAGTACGGCCGGAGCGGCGACATCTACCCCGTCAACCGGAACGGTCTGGAGCGGGTCCGGGTCGGCCAATTCCAGAAGGGCCAGCCGCACTTCGTCGCCCGGCTCGTCTGCGACCTGTCCGAGCCCGGCCGCTTTGACTTCCAGAACGGGGAGCGCGAGCTGACCCTCGCCTTCCTCAAAAATCCGGCCGTTCCCCTGATGACGGGCGCCGCGATATCGCCCCGGCCGGCGGCCGAAATCACGCCCAACGGCGCGAGCCCCGGCCCGGTCGCGCCGCCCCCTGCGGCGGTAGAGCGCTCGCAGCCCGCGCCCGTCTTCGAGCCCGGTCCGGCCTCCGCCTCCGTCCCGACCGAGCCCCGGCTCAGCCTGCCGGCCCCGACCCCGGCCGTCCAGGAAACGGTGAAGCCGGATCCGCAGGCCGCCCAGGAAGAGCGCTTCCGGCCCCGGACGATCATGGCCCAGGAAGAGAAGTACTCCGGCGACGTCGTCAGCATGAAGTTCAAGGACGCCGACCTGAGAGACATCGTCCTCTATCTGGGCGAGATCGCCAACCTGAACGTCATCTTCGACCCCGAAGTGCGGGGCATCGTGACCTGCGACCTCAACTCCATCCCCTGGGACCAGGCCCTCGACCTCATCCTGCGCAACAACAAGATGGGCAAGACGATCGAGGGCAACGTCCTCCGCATCGCGCCCGTCAACGTCCTGACCCGCGAGGAGGACGAGCAGCGCCAGATCCGGGACAGCAAGGAGCTGGCCGGGCCGCTGGTCGTCAAGACGATCCGCCTCTCCTATTCTCAGGCGAAAGACATCATCCGCCTCCTGCAAGCCAAGAAATCGCGCCGGGGCGAAATCATCACCGACGACCGGACGAACACCCTGATCATCTCCGACGTCCGGGAGAAGGTGGACCTGATCGAGCGCCTGATCGCCGTCCTCGACACGCCGACCCCGCAGGTTTCGATCGAGGCCCGGATCGTCGAGGCGTCGGCGACCTTCGTCCGCAACCTGGGCATCCAGTGGGGCTACAAGGCGATCGCCGACCCGTTCTACGGCAACCCGACGACCCTCCAGTTCCCCTATAAGGCGCTGGCCGACGGCGCCCTGATCCCGAGCGGAACGGTCACCAGGGGCATCGGCGGCCCGTTGGGAGGCTACGCCGTCAACCTGCCGGCGCCCTCCTTCAACACGGCCCTCGGCTTTTCCCTCGCCAACGTCCTCGACACCTTCCGCCTCGACCTCGCCCTGTCCGCGCTGGAAACGGCCGGCCAAGGCAAGATCATCTCCTGCCCTAAGGTCACCGCCCAGAACAACCAGGAAGCCGAGATCGTCCAGGGCCGCCAGATTCCCGTCCAGACGGTCGCGAACTTTACGGTCACGACCCGCTACATCAATGCCGCCCTCGAGCTCAAGGCGACCCCGCAGATCACCGCCGAGGGTACGATCATCATGATCCTGGACATCAAGAACAACGCGGCCGACTTCGCCAACCTCGTCAACGGCATCCCGCCCATCACGACCCAGAGCGCCAAGACGACGGTCATGGTCCCGGACGGCGGGACGACCGTCATCGGCGGCATCTACCGGATGGAGGATTCCTCGACGCGGAACGACGTCCCCTTCCTGAACCGCATCCCCATCCTGGGGACGCTGTTCAAGTCCCTGGCCCGGACGAAGCAGAACCGGGAGCTGCTCATCTTCATCACGCCCCGGATCATGAAATAAGAGAGGACACGAACCATGAAAAACATGAGTGCGGTCTTCAAAGGAGCGGTGCTGGCTCTGGGCTGCCTCGCGCTTTTCTCCTGCAACCCGCTCGAGAACAAGTCGGATTCCGCCAGCCTGCTCATCCTGGAGAGGATCGAGGGGCTCGACGCCGAAGGGAACTCGGCGGATTATCTCGAGTCCGACGTCGTTACCGTCGACCAGCAGGGCAACTCCAGCGTGTTCGAGGATCCGGCCGTCGCCACCTTCAGCGCCAGGCTCCTCGACCCTAATCCGCTCTTCGACCCCTCCCAATACAACGACATCCTCATCACCCGCTACGTCGTGCGCTACACCCGGAGCGACGGCCGCAACCGGGAGGGCGTCGATGTCCCTTACGGCTTCGAGGGGTCGCTGTCGGTGATGGTCAAGGTCGGGACGATCACCGATGTGTCCTTCGTCCTGGTCCGGGCCGTCGCCAAGCTCGAACCGCCTCTCGTCAACCTGGCCGTCGGCCGGGCCGAGGGCGAGCTCGAGGTGACGGCCCATATCGATTTCTACGGGCACGACATGATGAATAAAAGCGTCAAGGCCTCCGGCCAGATGTCCATCTTCTTCGCCGACTGGGCCGACTAAGTAGGAGGACGATCATGAACGCCAAGAAAAACCTGATCGCGCTCGGCCTGATCCTGGCGGTCGCGGCCGGGACGTCCTCCTGCAAGAGAGGCGGCGTCCAGAGCCCTTCGCCGGTCGGTCCGTCGACGCTGGCGACGCTTCTGCTGGCCTCGGCCAACCCGAACGTGATCTACGCGGGGAGCTCCCGGGGCACGACCGTGATCACGGCCGTCCTCAAGAAGTTCAACGGGACGCCGCTCGCCGACCGGACCGTCTACTTCGAGGTCGGCGACGATGTCGGCAATAAGCTCAACATCGGGTTCTTCGAGGACCAGCCGGCGGTCGCCGCCAAGGTGACCGACGGGACCGGCACGGTCCGGGTCGTCTACAAGGGCCCGCTCGACGAGGAAATCACCGGAGACGGCACCATCTATATCTGGGTCCGGGCCGCCTGGGAGGGCGCCGAAATGATCACCGAGCGGGTCGCCCTCCAGATCCTCCACGAGCCGCTCGAAACCTGGTTCCTGACCCTGGCCGCCAACCCGAACGTCCTCGTCGCCGGCGTCGACCGCCAGCGGTCGGCCGTGAGGGCCGTCCTGACCAAGGACGACGGCTCGCCCATCCCCAACAAACCCATCACCTTCAAGGTTGCCGACGAGACGGGAACGCCGCTCAACATCGGCTACTTCGACGGCCATAAAACCTATATCACCAAGCCCACCGACGAACAGGGGCTGGTGAGCGTCGCCTACTTCGGCCCGGAGTCGGACGAAATCACCCAGAGCCAGACGATCCACATCTGGGGCACGGCCAGCCTTTACGGCCAGGACTTCGTCGAGAGCTCGACGCCGATCCAGATTCTCCAGGAGCCGGTCACGGCCTGGACGCTGACCTTGCAGGCCGTCCCCAACGTCCTGATCGCCGGCAGCACGCGCGAAGAGTCTTCGATCACGGCCACCCTGACCAGGGCCAACGGCACGCCCATCGCCAACAAGGACGTCACCCTGAAGGTCGCCGACCAGACCGGCGCGGCGCTGAACCTCGGCTACTTCGACGGCTTCAAGACGTTCCTGACCAGGACCACCGATGCCCAGGGGCGGATCCGGGTCCGCTACATCGGACCGCTCGCCACCGAGATCGCGTCGAGCATGTCCGTCTACATCTGGGGCACGGTCGGGTTCGAAGGATCCGAGTTCGTCGAAGGCAACACCCCTATCCAGATCCTCCAGGACCTCCGGAACCTGAGCTTCGACGCCGCGGCCTACCCGAACGTCCTGTTCGCCACCACCTCCCGGCCCAAGTCCGACATCAAGGCGACCGTCATGCTGGGCAAGGTCCCGATCAAGGGGCGGCGCGTCTATTTCAGCATCCTGAACAACGCCCCGGGCCGGTTCGCCAACGGCCAGCGCTCGGCCATAGTGACGACCGACGCGCACGGCGAAGCCTCCGCCACCTACCTCGGCCCGCTCGCGTCCGAGTTCAACTGGGAGATCGGCGTCTACATCCGGGCCCAGCTCGAGACGACCGGGACCGAAGAGATGACCTTCAAGGACGTCTACATCCGGGTTAAGAAGAAGGAATGAAGCCGCCCGCTCGGCGGGCGGACGTCTAGCTGAAAACGCTGACCGAGAGCCTCCCTCCGCCGGGGGGGAGGCTCGAGGCCAGGATCGCGTCGATCGCCTCCCTGTCCGCGGCCCGGAGCGCGATCTGAACGCGGAACAATCCCCGGACCCGGGGAACGGCCGCCAACGCCGGACCCAACACCTCGACCGAGGAATCGGCACGCCGTAGGGCCTCCGCCAGGCGCCGCGCTTCCCCTCCCACCCCCCTCAGGCTCCCCCCCTCAAGGACGACCTCGGCCATCGCGCTGAAGGGAGGATAGCCGAGCAGTCTCCGGAAATCCGTCTCCTCCCGGCAGAAGGCCTCATAGTCCCCGGCGGCGGCGCTCCGGATGACGAAATGATCGGGAAGCGCCGTCTGGATCAGGGCCCGGCCTCCCTCGGCTCCGGCGCAGAAGCGGATCATGCGGTGGAGAGCCTGGTAGGCGCGCTGCCCGGCCCGGAAATCGGGTCTGGCCAGGATGCGCTCGGGAGCAAGGACGGCCGCCAGGGAAACGGCGGGGACATCCCGCCGCCGGGCCAGGAGCTCGGTTCCCACCAGGATCTTCAGTGCGCCCCGGGCGAAGCGCCGGACGACGGCATCCTGGTCGCCCCGGCGGATCAGGGCGTCGCTGTCGAAAGACGCCAGGGGGATGTCCGGGAACAGGCGGCGGAGCGCCTCCTCGACGGCCTCGATGCCCGCCCCTCGCGCTTGGAATCGGCCCGCGCAGCGCGGGCAGGCGATCGGCGCGGGCTTAGACTCGCCGCACAGAGGGCAGACGAGCGTGCCGCCGCGCTTATGGAGGACCAGAGGGATCTCGCAGCGCTGGCACTTTGGGATGAAGGCGCACTGCACGCAGACCAGAGAGGCCGCGTATCCCCGCTTGTTATGAAAAACGACGGCCTGTCCCCCCCCGGCCAGGGCACCGGCCAGGGCGCGGGCCAGGCGGGCGGAGATCAGCCCCTTGTCCCGCCCGGCATCGACGACCTCGACCGATGCGGGCCGCTCCTCGCCCGGAAGCTCGACGAGCCATCCGCCCTTCCGGGCCCGGTGGACGCTTTCCACGGTCGGGACCTCGGAGCCCATCACGAGGAGGGCGCCCTCGGCCTCGGCCCGGAGGCGGGCGCCCAACCGGACGTCGAAGGCGGGACGCTCCTGCAGGTAGGATTCCTCGTGTTCGTCGTCGACGATGAACACAAGAGGACGGGCGAGGGGCGCGAGCAAAGCCGCCCGCGTCCCGCAGACCACCGAAACCCTTCCCTCCCGGACTCGCCGCCATTCACGCTCGCGCCGCGCCTCGGGAACTTCGCCGTGGAGGACCGCCGCGACGCCGCCCAGCCGCGTCTCGAGTCTCTCCGCAAAGGCGCGGGTCGACGCGACCTCGGGATGGAGGACGACGGCCGTCCCCGACCGCGCCCCGACCTCACGGAGCAGGGCGACATAGAGCGCGTCGCGCCCCGCCTGCGGGCCGCGGATGAGAAACGAGGCAAACCCGCCCGCGCCGAGCCGCTGGAAGACCGGGTCGACGGCCTCGCCTCGAACCGAACCGGCCCGGAAGTCGAGGACAAGCTGCGTCTCGTCCGCAGGGGGCTTTTGCGGCCGGGGGCGCCTCCGGGGCTCAAGCGCCCCGACGCTCTTGCGGACCTGGACCAGTCCCTTGGATTCCATCCGGGCCAGCAGGCCTGAGACATCGACCCCGCGCAGCTTGCGGGACAGATGAGCCGGCGTGTAGGTTCGGCTACCGAGCAGCCGGGCGAGCTCCCTCTCGCGCTTGCCCAGGCCGCCTTTGCGCGCGACGTCCGCGCCGGCCGGGGTCAGGCTGACGCTCGTCCGCTCCCTGACCAGGAATGAGGGCGGCAAGGCGGACTGGAGGACCTCGCCCCAGGACACATAGGAAAGGCGGGCCAGGTCCCGGCTGAACGCCAGGAAGGGCGGGCCGAAGACGGGGTCCGCGTCAAGGACGACGGAGATCTCCTTCAGCGAAACGCCGTCCGGCCCCGGTTCCTCGGCGAGGGACACGACGAAGCCGGTCAGCTCGCGCCGCCCGAAGGGAACCAGGACCCGGACGCCGGGGCGAACCGCGCCGCGGAGGCGCTCCGGGACGAGATAGCGGAATACGCGCTCGACGGGGAGCGGAACGACGACGTCCGCGAAGAGGGTCATGTCCGGCCGAGGAGCTTCATGACCTTCTGCATGTCCTGCCAGACCTGCTTCTTGACGGACCGGATGCTCTCCTGGCGCAGGACGTAGGACGGATGGAAGGTCGGCATGACCGGGATGCCGTGGAAGTCGAAGAATTCGCCCCGGAGCTGGGTCATCCCCTTGCCGCTCCGGAGGAAGAAGTCGGTCGCGCTCTTGCCCAGGGAGACGATGGCCTTGGGCCGCAGGATCTCGATCTGGGCGGCCAGATAGGGAGCGCAGGCTTCGACCTCTTCGCGAGCGGGGGTGCGGTTTTCCGGGGGCCGGCACTTGACGACGTTGGTGATGTAGACGTCCTCTCGCCGGAAGGACATGGCCGCGATGATCTTGGTCAGGAGCTGGCCCGCCCGGCCGACGAAGGGGCGGCCTTGAACGTCTTCGTCATGACCGGGCGCCTCGCCGACGAAGAGGAGCGCGGCGGCGGGATGCCCCTCGCCCGGGACGGCCCGGGTCCGGGTTTTCGCCAACGGACATTTCCGGCACTCCAGCACGTGCCGGGCGACGTCGTCCAGGCTTCCGAACGCCGCCTTCGGAACCGGCGCCTCGGCATCCGCCTTGGTCCGGATGCGGCGCACGGCGAATTCCGCGCCCGTCTGGCCCAGGAGCCGGAGATGGTCCTCGAGCCCGAGGATGAGCTTATCGGCTTTTCCGGCCAAGAATAGCCTCGACTTCGTCCAGGATGAGCCGTCCGATCTCTCGCTTGCTGAGACGCTCGGTCCGCACGGCCCGGCCGTCGGCGTCGATCATGACGACCTGATTGTCCTCGGCGTCGAACCCGACGCCCTTCGCCGCGACGTCGTTGGCGACGATGAGGTCCAGGTTCTTGGCGCGAAGCTTGGCGCGGGCGTTGTCCTCGACTCGGTCCGTCTCGGCCGCGAAACCGACCAGGACGGCGTCCGACCGCTTGGCCCGACCCAGCCCGGCCAGGATATCGGGCGCGGCGGCCAGCTCGACCCGGCCGTCGAACTCGCCTTTCTTGAGCTTGCGGCCGGCCGTCTCGCGGAAGCGGAAGTCGCAGACCGCGGCGGCCATGATGACGATGTCCGCGTCCTTGGCCCGAGACCCGACCGCGGCCTCCATCTCGGCGCCGGTCTCGACCGGGACGAACTCGGCCCGGAACGGAGGGAGCAGGGCGGTCGGCCCCGCGACGAGGGTGACCTCCGCGCTCCGGCTGAGGGCCTCGGCGGCCAGGGCGAATCCCATCTTGCCCGAGGAGCGGTTCGACAAAAACCGGACCGGGTCCAGGTACTCCCGGGTGGGGCCGGCGCTGATCAGGACGCGTTTTCCGGCCAGGCTCCGGCTGCGCCGGACGAGCGCCATCCCGGCCGCGACGATCGCCTCGGGATCGGCCAGCCGGCCCCAGCCCTCGGCGCGACAGGCGAGGTAGCCCCGTCCGGGTTCGACGAACTCCACGCCGGCGGACTTCAGGGCGCGGATGTTGGCCTGGGTTCGGGGGTGGAGGAACATGGCCTCGTTCATGGCCGGCGCGACGAGGACCGGGGCGTCGACGGCCAGGTAAAAGGTCGTCAGGAAGTCGTCGGCGACGCCCCGGGCCATCTTGGCGATGACGTTGGCCGTAGCCGGGGCGACGCAGAAGAGCGAGATCTCGCGGGCCAGCTCGATGTGGGCGATCGACCCGCCCGACTCCTCCGCGAAGGGATCGACGACGGTCTGCGTCCGGGCCAGGGCGCTGAAGAGGAGCGGCGCGACCATGCGCGAGGCGTTGCGGGTCATCAGGACGCGCACCTCGAGGCCGTTTTTCTGGAAGCCGCGCAGGACCTCGCAGGCCTTGTAGATGCTAACCGATGAGGACACTCCGAGCGCGACGGTTTCGGCCATGCTCACCTCCCGCCCGCCGCCCGGAAGCTGCGGAGGATGGGCGCCAGCGCCGCTTCCCGGGCCGGCCTCCGGCAGCGCTGGCCGACGATGATCGCCTCGAGCTCGGCGGCCGCCCGCTCCAGGTCGTCGTTGACGACAAGGTAGTCGAACTCGCGGTAGCGCTCGATCTCGCGCCGGGCGTTCGCCAGGCGCGCCCGGATGGCGTCCGGGGCGTCCAAGCCGCGGGCGATCAGGCGCCGGCGGAGCACGGCGGGGCGGGGCGGCAGGACGAAGACGGTCACGGCGTCCTTATACAGGGCCCGGATCGAGCGCGCGCCCTGGACGTCGACGTCCAGGACAACGTCGCCGCCCCGTCCCTTGACCTCGACCTCGGCCTTCGACGTCCCGTAGCGATGGCCGTGGACGACGGCCCATTCGGCGAAGCGGCCCCGGGCCGCCATCCGCTCGAAGGCGGCCGGGTCGACGAAAAAATAGTCGCGTCCGGCGCGCTCCCCCTTGCGGCGGGCACGCGTCGTGTGCGAGACCGAAAAGCGGAGATCGCGGCGGCGCGCCAGGACTCGGCCGATCAGCGTGGACTTCCCGCAGCCCGAAGGACCGCTGACGACGAAGATCATGGCGCCCCTCTCCCCTATTCGATGTTCTGGACGTGCTGGCGGATGCTCTCGATCTCGCCTTTGATGACGAGGCTCTCGCGGATGATCTCGAGGTCCTGGGACTTCGAGTTGACGGTGTTCGCCTCCCGATAAAGCTCCTGAGCCAGAAAATCGAGCGTCCGGCCGACCGGCTCCTTCCGGGCCGGGTCCAGGGCGCTCCGGATGGCCCGGGCGTGAGTCTTGAGACGAAGGACCTCCTCGGCCATGTCGTAGCGCTGGGCCAGGTAGGCGGTCTCCTCGGAAATCTTCCCCTTGGAGACGGGCGCGCCGGGATTCAGGTCCTTGACGCGAGACGCGACCCTCTTCCGGATGAGGGCCGGCTGGCTCTTAACCAGCCGCTCGACCCGGCGGATGCTTTTCTCGATCGTTCCGATGTGGACGCGGAGCTGGCGCCAGGTCGCCGTCCCCTCCCGTTCCCGGGCGCGGAGGACGAGGCCGAGCGTCTTGAGAAAGGTGCCCTCGAGAAAGCGCGTCTCGGCGGACGTCAGGTCCTTGCGCCGGATCTCGACGAGCTGCGGGATCCGGAACAGGGTGTCCAGCGACAGGGTCGCCCCCGCCCCTGCCCGGCGCGAGGCGCGGGCCAGCGAGGCCGCGACCTTATCGAGCAGGCCCTCGTTGACCAGGACGTCCCAGCTCGCCTTGGAGAGCGACGTCAGGTCGAGCCCGACCTCGATCCGGCCGCGCCGGGCCCGCTCCTGGCACAGGACGCGCAGCCGCTGCTCCAGGCCGCCGATCGGGGCGCCCTTGTAGGTCCAGTCGAAGAAGCGGTGATTGAGGCTCTTGATGCTCCAGCGGACGCGCAGCGCGGGCGAGTGGAAGCCCTTCTCGGCGAACCCGGTCATGCTTCGGATCATCGGGCGATCTCCTCGTCCTCCGGGAATTGGAGGTCGTAGAGCTTCCGGTACAGGCCGTCCCGGGCGCAAAGCTCCTCGTGCGTCCCCCGCTCGACGATCGTCCCCTTGTCGATGACCAGGATCTTGTCGGCGCTCCGGACCGTCGACAGGCGGTGGGCGATGATGATCGTCGTCCGGCTGTGGCGGATGTTGGCCAGGGCCTTCTGGATCAGGGACTCGGACTCGGAATCGAGGGCCGAGGTCGCCTCGTCGAGGACGAGGATGGGCGGGTCCTTGAGCAGGGCCCGGGCGATCGCCAGGCGCTGCTTCTGGCCGGTCGAGAGGAGCCCGCCCCGCTCTCCGACCGGGGTGTCGTAGCCCTTGGGAAGATCGCAGATGAAGCCGTGGGCTTCGGCGGCCCGGGCCGCGGATTCGACCCGCTCGGAGGCGACCTCGCTCATCCCGTAGGCGATGTTGTTCCGGATCGTGTCGTTGAAGAGGACGATGTCCTGGGAGACGAGGCCGATCCGGGCCCGGAGCGAGGCCAGCGTCACCTCTCGGATGTCGATGCCGTCGATCGTGATCCGGCCGTCGGTCGGGTCGTAGAAGCGGGTCAGGAGGTTGACGATCGTCGTCTTGCCCGCCCCGCTCAGCCCGACCAGGGCGACCGTCTCGGTCGGCTCGATCGCGATGTCGATCCCCTCCAGGACGGGCCGGTCCGGGCTGTAGCGGAAAGCCACGCCCTCGAACCGGACGCGGCCCTTGACGGGCGGCAGCGGGTAGGCCAGCAGCGGGTCCTGGATCTGGGGGACGGCGTTGAGGATCTCCTTGATCCGCTCCCAGCTCGCCACGCCCTGCTGGACCTGGTTGTTGGCCCGGCTCAGGCGGCGGATGGGCATGTACATGGAGAAGACGGCCATGACGAACGCCCCGAAGTCGCCGGGGCTGATGTGGCCCTGGGCGATCCGGCTCGTCCCGAAGTAGAGGATAAAGGCGCCGGCGATGCCGCCGATGAACTCCATGAACGGCGAGGCCATGCTCCCGATCCGGGCCAGCTTGATGTTCGTCTTGTAGTAGCTGTAGGTCGCCTGGACGAAGCGCTTGATCTCGAACTCCTCGTTCGTGAAGGCCTTGACGATGCGGTGGCCGGCGATCGTCTCGTGAAGGAGCTCGTAGATCCTGGCCATCCGGGTCTGTCCCTGGAGGCTTTTCTTCTTAAGCTGACGGCTGAAGGCCGCCAGCGGCACGATGGCCAGCGGGGCGACGATGAACAGGGCGAGGGCCAGATGCCAGTCGATGACGAAGACGGTGACCAGGAGCGCGATCAGGATGAAGACCTCCTCGACGAGGTCCCCTAGGCTGCCCGAGACGGCCTGCTGGATCTTGTCGACGTCGTTGGTCAGCCGGGACATGAGCTCGCCGGTCGAGCGCCGGTCGAAGAACCCGGCCGACTGCTGGATGAGCCGGGCGTAGAGGTCGTCGCGGACGCGCTTGACGACCTTGTGGCCGACCGCCTTCATGAAGAAGGTCGAGAAATAGGTGAAGAGCCCCTTGCCGGCGATGACGATGATGACGAGGAGGGGCAGGACCCAGCGCAGGTCGGCGTCCGACACGTGAAGGCGTTCGAAGAAGACGTCGAGAAGGCGGGTCTTGGACGGGATCTTGTCCGGGGCGAGCGGGAAGAGCTTGTCGATGATGGGCTGGACGAGGTTGACGAAGAGATAGGTGAACAGGGCAACGAACAGGTTCGCGGCTAAGGACAGCAAGATGAGCCTCTTCTCCCGGAAGGAGAGGCGGAGGAGCTGGAGGATCTCTTTCATGGCGTCGGTTCGGGGCCGGCGGCCAGCAGACCGGCGATGCCCAGGGCGTTCAGGGCCGAGCCCCGCGTCAGGTTGTCGGCGACGACCCCCAGCCAGAACGCCCGCGGAAAGGCCTCCTCGCGCTTGATCGACCCGACGGCGATCCCATCGGTCCCGGCCACCGAGGCCGAGGAGACCGAGCAGACGGCGTCCGGCTTCTCGAACGCGAACACGGGCCTTTGCTTGAGGGCTCCGGCCAGGTCGGCGACGGAGGCGTCCTTATCAAGCTCGACATAGATCATGATGGAATAGGTATGGAAGACGGGCGCCAGGACGATGGACAGGGACAGGGGGAAACCGGACGCGTCGAGGACCCGTCCGACCTCCGCGACGATCCGGCGCTCGGCGGCCGAAAACCCGTCGGGAAGGCCCTTCTCGGTCCGGCACAGGAGGTTGAAGGCGATCCGCTCGCGGAAGACGCCCCGCTCGTCCGAGCCTCCGGCGCTGAGCATGGCGAAGCTCTGGTT
>JAFGBC010000037.1 GCA_016933355.1 Candidatus Aminicenantota bacterium | reverse complement strand
GAGGAGCTCCAGGCCGCCCGGGGCACGGTCGGGACCTTTTTCACCATGTACAGCATCGCGGCCGTCCTGGCCGTCCTGGTCGGCGGCATCCTGACCGACAAGCTCGGCACGCGCAAGGCCTCAATTCTATTCTCGATCCTCGTCCTGGCCGGCGCGGTCGTCGTCTGGCAGGCCAAGAGCATCCCGATGTTCTTCATCGGCCGCTTCATCTTCGGGGCGGGCTCGGAGCCGCTGATCGTCGCCCAGAGCGCCATGCTCGCCCGCTGGTTCAAGAACAAGGAGCTGGCCCTGTCCTTCGGGATTTCGCTGACCGTGAGCCGGGTCGGGTCGCTCTTCGCCTTCAACACCGGCGAGCTGATCACGAGCTATTTCGGGACGTTCCGGGCCGCGCTGTTCGCGGCCGTGATCGCCTGCGGCGTGTCCCTCCTCGCCAACCTCGTCTATATCGTCATGGACCGCCGCGGCGAAAAGGCGATCGGCCTCAAGGACGAGAGCGCCGGCGACAAGATCGTCTTCGCCGACATCAAGGCCTTCAAGGCCTCGTTCTGGTACGTGACCTTTCTGTGCTTCACCTTCTACTCGGCCGTCTTCCCGTTCACGAACCTGTCGACCGACATGTTCGTCGACAAGTGGGGGATCGCCCGGACCGCGGCCGGCGAGGGCGGCTTCCTGGCCCGGGTCTTCTCCAACTTCCTCCATATGTTCGGGACGGCGGGCGGGATCTCGAGCATCATTATCTTCGCCTCGATGGTCTTCGCGCCCTTCGGGGGGAGGCTCATCGACCGGATCGGGAAGCGCGCCTCGCTCATGGTCTGGGGGGCGCTCATCCTCATCCCCTGCCACCTCACGCTGGGCCTGACCCGCGTCTATCCCGTCTGGCCGATGCTCGCCCTCGGCGTCGCCTTTGTCCTCGTCCCGGCGGCGCTCTGGCCGTCCGTCCCGCTCATCGTCCGCAAGGAGCGGGTGGGGACGGCCTTCGGGCTGATGACGGCCATCCAGAACATCGGCCTGGGCGGCTTCTCGCTCCTCAACGGCGTCCTGCGCGACGCGACCAAGACCTACACGGCCAGCTCGCTCATGTTCGCCAGCCTGGGGATCCTGGGGCTTCTCTTCGCCTTCCTCCTCAAGCGGGCCGACGCGCGCGAGGGCGGCGTCCTGGAGACGCAGCGCCAGCAGAGGGATTAAGCGGGGGCGGGGGCCGGGCCGGGATCTCATGAGCGTCAAGGCCGTCCTCTCCGACCTGGGCCGGGTCATCCTCCATTTCGACAACCACATCTTCTACCGGAAGCTGGCCGGCCACGCGTCTTTGAGTTATGAGGAGATCGCCCGGCTCGCCTTCGACCACGGCGAGCTCGTTCGGCTCTTCGACGGCGGCCGGATGGAGCCGCGCGCGTTCTACGGGCGGGTGACGGCCCGGACCGGAGCGGCGATCGGGTACGACGCGTTCTTCGCGATCTACAACGACATCTTCTCGCCCATCCCGGGGACGCTCGACGTCCTGGGCGGCCTTAAGGCGGCGGGGCTCCGGTTGGTGCTCGTTTCGAACACCGACCCGATGCGCTTCGGTTTCATCAAGCGCCGCTTCCCGGAGATCCTGATCTTCAACGACTATGTCCTCTCTTACGAGGTCGGCGCCATCAAGCCCGACCGGGCCATTTACGAAGAGGCGATCCGCAAGGCCGGCTGCCGGCCCGACGAGGCCGTCTTCGTAGATGATATTGCGGAGAACGTCGCGGCGGCCGGCGCGCTCGGGATCAAAGGGATCGTCTTCAAGGCGGGCGAGACCGACCTCGCCGCCGCGCTCCGCGCCCTCGGCGTCGAATAGAAATTCTGGAATTTGCTTCTGCGTAGGACTGAGCATACAATCGTTTGCGCATGATGCGGAATCAAGTTCTAGGAGAGGCCTTCGTGAGAAAACTCAGCGCCGTCTTTATCCTGTACGTGATGACGTTCATGGCCGCGGCCGTCGTCGCCGGCCAAACGGAGCGGCCGTCCCCTGAAGCTCGTCTGTCGCCCGGAGCCGCGGCTTGGGTCGAACGAACCCTGGCCGGGCTTTCGCTCGAGAGGAAGGTCGCGCAGATCGTCTGCGCGGACATTGCCGGCGGCTACATCGCGGACGGCGACTCGAGGCTGGAGCGCTGGCTCAACCTGGCCCGCCGCCGCGGCCTGGGGATGTTCGTCCTCTACGGCGGAACGCCGCGCGACGTCGCCCATCTCCTGAACCGGCTTCAGAAGGCGGCCGAGATTCCCCTCCTCATCGCGGCCGACTTCGAGGGCGGTCCCGGCCAGCAGGTCGTCGGGGCGAGCGAGTACCCCGCCAACATGGCGTTCGCCGCCGCCCGCTCCGAGGACCTCGTTTATCGCGCCGCCGCGGCCGCCGCCGTCGAGGGCCGGGCCATGGGCATCCACCTGACCTATACGCCCGTCGTGGACATCGCCGTGCGCCCGGAAAACCCGGCCGAAAGCGTCCGCTCCTTCGGGGGCGACCTAGACCTCCTGGGCCGGATGGTGCGGGCCTACGTCCGGGGCTATCACGACAACGGCATGCTGACCGCGGCCAAGCACTTTCCCGGCCGGGGCGACGTCGAGGCGATGCCGGCCGACCCGGGCTGGGTCTGGATCAACAAGCCGGCCCGGGAGGTGGAGGACCGGGAATTCCGGGCCTTCCGGCACGCGATCGAGGCCGGCGTCGATTTCGTCATGAGTGAGCACATCGCCGTGCCGTCCGTAACGGGCGGGTCGGCGCTGCCGGCCAGCGTCGAGCGGAAACTGGCGACGGACTGGCTCAAGGACCGGCTCGGCTTCCGGGGCATCCTGACGACCGACGACCTGTGGTACGATCATATCGTCGCCCGTTTCGGCGCCGAAGAGGTCGCGGTCCGGGCCTTCGAGGCGGGACACGACGTCATCCTTAAGCCAAAGGACCCGGCGGCGACCATCGCGGCTTTGGTTGCGGCCGTCCGTTCGGGCCGGATCAGCGAAGCCCGGGTTGACAAGGCCGCGCGGAAGCTCTTGATCCTGAAGGCGAAGTTGGGGCTTCACGAGAACCGCTTCGTCGACGAAGCCAAAGTGGGAGAGCTCGTCGGGACGCCCGCGCATTTGGCCATCGTCCAGGAGGCGGCGGATCGCTCGCTGACGCTCCTCAAGAACGACGGCGTCTTTCCCCTAGCGGCGCCTCCCGCGCGCCCGGTCCATATCATCGTCCAGAAGGCCGACCCGGATCCCGTCCCCGCCACCCTCGCCGCCAAGCTCGCGGCGGCCTGCCCCGGTGTCCGGACGTTTACGCTCCGGCCGGAATCGGACCCGGCCGTCCACGACCAGGTTCTCAAGGCCGCGTCCGACGCCGATCTCGTCATTCTCTCTCTTTTCGTGCCCCGGATCCGGCTCGGCGACGCGGCGCCGTTCCGCGACGCCGACCTCGCCCTCATCGAGCGCATCGCTGCCGCCAAACCCAAAGCCGTCGCGGCCATGTCCTACGGGAATCCCCACCTCATCCGCAAGCTCCCCGGCGTCGCGGCTTTCCTGGTCGGCTACGGGGAGCGGGGTTGGTTCGGCAACCAGACGGTCTATTTCGAATCGTTCCTGAAAGTCCTCAACGGGGAGCTCAAGCCGTCCGGGAGGCTTCCGGCCAAGGTCAGCGACGATTATCCGATCGGTGCGGGCATCGACCTCGCTTCGCGCTGAGGAAGGATCGCGCCGCGCGCGGCTCGATCCGACGGCGCTCGAGTCGCAAGGAGGAAGCATGATAAAGCGTATCGCCGCGACGGCCCTTCTTCTTTGTATCCTAGGGGGCTGCGTTTCCTGCTCGCGCGCTCCCCAAGCGCCGTCCGCGAGCCCCGGGGAACCCATCATCGGCGTCGAGGAATGGAGCCGGCTCGACCTCCTGCCCCGGATGAAGACCTCGCTCAAGGTCGGGCTCGTCTCGAGCTACGACCGGAGCGGAGGGAACGACGACGGCTTCTCGGGCCGATACTCGTTCATCCGGAAAGAGGCGGACGGCCTCGTCCTGGCCGACCTCGAGGGCCCGGGCGCGATCTATCGGATCCATACGCCGACGCCGACCGACGACGTCGTCGAGTTCTATTTCGACGGCGAATCCGTCCCCCGCCTCAGCCTGAAGCTCTCCGATCTCTTCGCCGGCGCGCACGCCCCGTTCCTCGCCCCGCTCGTCGTTTCGGGGCTGGGCGGATACACGTCCTACGTCCCCCTGACCTATCGGACGTCCTGCAAGGTCC
Organism: Candidatus Aminicenantota bacterium; assembly: GCA_016933355.1. GTDB lineage: Bacteria > Acidobacteriota > Aminicenantia > Aminicenantales > JAFGBC01 > JAFGBC01. The sequence continues at coordinate 4,247 of JAFGBC010000037.1, read as the reverse complement.
TGCTCCGCGCCGCGTCGTTCCAGTTCTACGACATCAATTACGCCGTGTTCCCCCGGGAGTGCGACCTGCCGACCTATACGCACCCGCCTTCGACGGAATTCCTGAAGCACCTCGAGGGCGCCGCGCGGCTCTTCGCCCGGACGGGCTCCGACATCGGCGACGCCCTCGTCCCGCCCGGCGCGACGCTCTCGCGGCGCTCCGTCCGCGCGACGCTCCAGCCCGGCGGTTCGGCGACCCTGTTCGAGGACGCCGGCCCCGGCCGCGTCCTGGGCCTCAGGCTCGGGCCGGCGGCCGCCTTCGCGGGCCCGGAGCGCGACGTCCTGCTCCGCATGTATTGGGATGGCGCCGAGGAGCCGGCCGTGGACGTTCCGGTCGGCGATTTCTTCGGCTACAGCTTCGGCGACCCGGCCGTTCGGTCGCTCTTCCTGGGCACCGACGAGGATACGAACTACGTCTACCTGCCGATGCCCTACGGGCGTTCGGCCCGCATCGAGCTCGTTTCGGAGAGGAGCGGCGGGCCGGCGATCGACGTCCGGGCCGAGGTCGCCTACGCGGCGGCCGGCAAGGCCGCCGACGAGGGCCGCCTCTACGCGCGCTGGCGGCGGGAAAACCCGACGACGCCGGGGCGGCCCTATACCTATCTTCGGACGGCCGGCCGCGGCCACGTCGTCGGCGTCGTCCTGCAGGCGCAGGGCCTCGAGAGCGGCCAGACGGGCTTCTTCGAGGGCGACGAACGGGCCGTCATCGACGGCGAGCCCGCCGTCCTCGGAACGGGGTCCGAGGATTCCTACAACGGCGGCTGGTACGACGTGCCCGGCCGCTGGGAGACGAGGACTTCGCTTCCGCTCAGCGGCTGCCTCGACTATCAAAAGCCCCTGGCCAGGACGGGCGGCTACCGTTTCCTGATCACGGACGCCTATGCCTTCGCGAAGAGCATCGATTACACGATCGAGCACGGCCCCGAGGGGAACGCCGTCCCGACCGATTACGCGAGCGTCGTCTTCTTCTATGCGCCGGACCCGCCGCCGGCCGCCGAGCCCCTTCCCGCCGTCGAGGCGAGGCGCGTCCGGCCGCTCGACCGGATCGTCTTCGTCCCCGGCTGGAACGTCCCGGTCCGCACGACCTCGCTCCGGAACGCCGTCTGGTCCAAGCGCGAGGAGAAGCTGGGGGCCGACGGGATTCGCTTCTTCTCGATGAAGACGTCGGGCGCGGACATCTTCGGGCCGCATCACGTCGCGTTCGTCTGCGACCTCCCCGAGGCCGGGCGCTACGAGGTCTCGGTCAAGGCCGTCCTGGGCCCCGACCAGGGCATCCTGCGCCTGTTCGAGCGCGACCGGCCGGCGGGGGCGGCCGTGAATCTTTACGCGCCCGCGCGGAAGCTGGGCGGCCCGCTCACGCTCGGTGTCCACGAGATGCGCAGGGGGGAGAACGTCCTCTATCTCCACCTGACCGGAGCCGACCCCCGCGCTCGAGGCCTGGGCTTCGATCTTGTCGAGATCGTCTTTGTTAAAACCTAGCCGGGCCGATCCCCCGGACACCGGTCTCCCGGCCGTCCGGCGGAGATTTGAATCGGGAACGGGCGCCCCGACCGCGCTATAATGACTTCGATGTTCAAGACGGCTGCGAGGTCGTTCATGAAAAAGACGCTCGGTCTGATCCTCGTCTCGGCCGCGCTCTTCGCCGCGGCTTGCCGGAAGCCCGACGGGGCGGCCGCGCCCTCCCCGACGGAACCCATCGCGGCCTTCCCCGAGCCGGTCCGCTACGACATCCGGATCGACGCCGACACCGAGGCCGGGACGATCGCGGGCGACTGCGCGTTGAGGATTAGGAACGCGGCCGGCGCGCCGATCCCGGTCGTCCCCCTGAATCTCTACCGTCTCATGGAGGTCGCCGAGGTCAGCGACGCGTCCGGAGCGCGCCTCGCCTTCTCGCAGGGCGTCCGAAGCTTCGAGGATTGGCGGGAACTCCAGGTCAATCAGATCCGGGTCGGCCTGCGGCCGCCGCTCGCCCCCGGCGAGGAGACGACGCTCCGCATCAAGTACGGCGGCCCCCTGCTGGGCTATGCCGAGGCGATGCGCTACGTCAAGGACCATGTCGGCCGGGACCTGACTTTGATCAGGACCGACAGCTTCGCCTACCCCCAGGTCGGCGTCCCGTCCTGGCGGACCAACCGGGCCGCCGGGCTGAAGGACTTCGACTTTGCCGTTGCGCTCACCGTTCCTTCCTCTCTGGTCGTCGCCGGCGCCGGTCGCCTCGTCTCCCGGGACGAGAAGGACGGCCGGACGACGTATGTCTATGAGAGCAAGGTCCCTTCCTGGCGCATCGACCTCGCGGCGGCCGCATACACGGTCCTCGAGGGCGAGGACGGCCGCTTCAGAATCTTCGCCTTCCCGGAGGACGCCGAGGGAGCCCAGGCGCTCCTCGACAGCCTGACCGTGACGCTGGCGCTTTACACGGAATGGTTCGGCCCCCTCGGCGGCTTCCCCGGCCTGACCGTGATCGAGATACCCGCCGGCTACGGCTCGCAGGCCGACCGCGCCGCGATCATTCAGGAGGCCGACGCCTTCAAGGACCCGGCCCGCCGCTACACCTTCTACCATGAACTGTCCCATCTCTGGAACGTGCCGGCCAAGGACCCGCTGCCGCCCCGCTTCGAGTCCGAGGGGCTGGCCATGTTTCTCCAGCACCTCGTCCAGGAGAAACTCGAGGCCAAGGCCGGCGCCGTCGGCGAGGCGGCGGCCGGCTCGCTCAGCCGCTTGGCCAAGAATTTCGGCGAGCATCCGGACTGGGCGAAGGCGGCGATGATCGACTACGGCGAGAAGGACCTGACCGACCTCTCCTACCGTATGGGGCAGATCCTCTTTTATCTGCTCTATGAGAAGCTGGGCGAAAGATCGTTCCTGGAGACGATCCGGAGCTTCGATCAGGCGTATCGAACCTCGGGCGCGACGGCTCGGCAATTCGTGGCCCACGTCAAAAAGCAGGCGGGCGTCAACCTCGACCGGATCTTCGAGGACTGGGTGTTCACGCCGCGCGCCGCGGAGGTCGTCGCCGCCGGGATTTCCCTCGAGGAGCTCCGCCGGCGCTACCTGTAGGAAAGATCAGACCATGTCCCCCGAATACTTGGTCAGGAGCGTCTTGCGGAGGCTCCGGAAGAGGCTGACGACCTTCTCCATCCGCGCGATCGTGAGGTCGGTCAGGTACTTCCGGGCAACCCCGGCGCCCTTCTTGATCAACTCCTGAGCTTTGGCGTCCACGCCGGCCTGCTCGGCGAAGAAGGCGTCTTCGACCGGATCGCGCGCCTCGCGCAGGTCCTTGACGGCCGGCTGCCAGCGCAGGAGCATCAGCTTTTCGACGAAGTCCACCGCCCAGCGCGCCGAGTCTTCGCTGAAGGCGGCGTAATCGTACGTCTTGTAGAGGGGCGAGACGTCCGTGACGCCCGCGTAGACCGGGACGTAGGCGCTGACGAAGGGATTATCGACATAGAACCAGTAGATCCCTCCCACGGCGTCCGGGAGCCAGGAGCGGAGCTGGGCGACCATGCCGTAGCCCTGGGTGGCGATCGTCCGGTGGTGCCGGATGCGCAGCACTCTCTCCATCTCGGAGGGGAGGAACGGCGTCGCCATCGGGCTCTTCACGGACCGGCCGCCGCCGCCCGGCACGATCCAGGCCGGGTTCCATGTCATGTCGTAGATCGTGTCCTCGAAGACGGAGCGCTGGAAGGCGATGATGTCCCGGACCGAGAGCTTCTTCCCGGGCTTGACCGAATAGGGATAGAAGGCCGCGCCCTCGATGGGCGTGGCATAGAGCGTGCCGGGACCGGCGGCGTCGCGCAAGGCGCGCTTGGGCCAGTCCTTGAGCGACGGCGCGATCGTGCTGGTGATCAGCCACAACCGGCTGAGGCTCCCCTCGCGGATCGGAGGCGAGTAGACCTCCTGCCAGATGAAAGGCCGGCCGGCCTCGGGGTCGTACCAGCCGCGGTCGACGGCCTCCTGCATGTAGTTGGGCGACGCCAGCGTGTCGGGATCGGCCGGGTCGATCTCGCGAATTCGGAAGTGGTTCGTGATGACGACGACGTGGTCGTCCGGGATGCGGCGGGCCGCCCAGATCGCGCCCGGCTTTCCGCTCTCGGCCGTCCATTCGGGGCCGACGCTGCAGATCTCCATCTCCCAGAGCTCCCTCGGGTCGGCGATGCAGAGCGCCTCGGAGCCGCCGCAGGAGGGGAGGAAGCCGAAGGTTTCGACCAG
>JAFGBC010000177.1 GCA_016933355.1 Candidatus Aminicenantota bacterium | reverse complement strand
CGGAGCGGGGCGCCGCCCTTTCACGCACTGATCCGCGATCTTCATGCCGGTTCCGATTATAGCGCGGGAGCGGGCCGCGGCGGAAGATGTGATACAATGCCGGCGATGGCCGCCCGATTGCACGCCTGGGTTTCAGGCCGCGTCCAAGGCGTCTGCTTCCGGGATTACGTCCAACGGCGGGCCGGCGCGCTGGCCTTGACGGGTTGGGTCCGCAACCTGGGCGACGGGCGCGTCGAGGTCGTGGCCGAAGGCGGGCGGTCCGCCCTGGACGAGCTCGCGGACCGGCTGCGGACGGGCCCGCCCGCGGCCCGGGTGGACGCGCTCGAAATTCGCTGGGAGGAACCGGCCGGGGAGTTCGGCGATTTTCGGATCGTGCGGGCCGACTACTGAGCGGGCGGGGTTTTCGCCCTGGCTTTTCGGCGGCAGTCATCGGAGCAGAAGAACCGCTCCCGGCCGTCGATGACGTCCCGGATGGCGTCCCGCCTCGGAAGATAGACTCCGCAGACCTCGTCCTTTACCAGCGCATCGGGGGGCGCCGAGCGCGGAGGAGGGGCCGGACGGCGCGTCCACGACGCGGCGATGCCCTTGACGATGGACAGGATCGCGTAGGCGAGGACGAGGATCAGGAGGAATCGAAGGAATCCGGCCGCGAACATACCCCGACTTTAAACGACGGCGCGTCCCGTGTCAAACGGTCCGCCGGTCCCGCCTCTTGATTCGCCCCGCCGTTGCCGGTAATATGACGGCGCCGGGCCGCCCGGCATTTCACGGGAAAGGATCGGCCCATGAAGCTCGAAGCCCTCTACCGCGAGGCCGTCCGGATCGGCATCGCCCACGACCCGCGCGGCCGGGACGAGATCGAACGCCTCCTCCGCGACGAAAAGGAGCGCACCGACAAGATGAAGCCGGAGGAGCGGGAGGTCTATGACAGCGACCGCCTGTTCAACCCCTACGCGGACACGCGCATCCTGGCCGGCGCGCCCGGGACGAACGTGAAGCGCGTTCTGGCCGGGATCGACATGGAGGTCCCCGAGATCCTGCTGGCCCATCTCCTCAACGCCGGCAAAGGCCCCAAGTTCGACCTCGTTCTGGCCCATCATCCCGAAGGCTTCGCGTTGGCCCGGCTCCATGAGGTCATGCGCATCCATGCCGATATGCTGGCCGCCGCGGGCGTGACGCTCTCGGTCGCCGAGCACCTCCTCGAGAAAAGGATCGGGGAGGTCGAGCGTCGCCTCCTGCCCCTCAACCACGACCGCCCCGTCTCGGCCGCCCGGCTCCTCGGGCTGCCCCTGCTCTGCGTCCATACGCCCGCCGACAACTGCGTGACCCGCTACCTTCAGAAGCGGATCGACCGCGACAAGCCGTTCCGGCTCAAGGACCTCGTCAAGCTCCTGCTCGCCATCCCGGAGTACAAAGCCTCGGCCCGCCGCCAGGTCGCGCCGCGCATCGTCAACGGCGCCGAGGCCAACCGCTGCGGCCGGATTATGGTCGACATGACCGGCGGGACGGAGGGGGCCAAGGAGCTCCTCGAAAAATGCGCGGCGGCCGGGACGAGCACCCTGGTCGGCATGCATTTCAGCGAGGATTACCTCGAGCAGGCCAGGAAGGCGAACATCAACATGGTCGTCGCCGGGCACATCGCCAGCGACACCCTCGGCCTCAATCTTCTCCTCGACGAGGTCGAGCGCAAGGACAGGCTCGACATCGTCGGCGTCTCGGGGTTCGAGCGCATCCGCCGCGGCGCCAAGTCCGCCTGACCCGGCGGCCTAGCCCGCTTTGGCCTGAACGAGGCGGGCGAACTCCCGGGCCTCCTCCAGGTCGTGGAGGTCGGGATGGGTCGCGGCCGAGGCCGCCATGTCCACCCATTCGGCATGTTCGGGCGACCGGCCCAGGAACTCGAGCGCCTTCGCCGAGAGCTTGCCCCGGCAGGAAAAAGTCCCCAGGATCTTGGCCCGCGCCGCGAGGACGGCGGCGTACTCGATGGCCTCGCCCGAGAGGCGATGACCCTGGAGAGAGCCGTGGGTCGAGAACAGGGCGACCTTCGTCCCGGCCGGGATCTTCTTGAGGAAGGACTCGACTTCGAGCGGGACGGAGTGGGCATGGACGGGGAATCCGACGAAGAAGAATTTGTAGGCGTCGAGCGTCCCAACTTCGCGGATCGCCCGGAGTTCCCTGTCGCCGCGAATGGCTTCGCTGACGGCCTCCGCGACTTTACGCGTGTTGCCGGTGACGGAAAAGTAGGCGACGAGGGTCTTGGCCACGGCGTTTTCCTAAAAGAGGAAGCGGACGCCGATCTTGAGGCTGAATCCGCTGAAGTCGAGCTCGCCCGCCCTCACGTTCCGGTAGAGCTCGCCCTCGGGCCGCTCGGTCCGGCCGGCCAGGAGGACGGTCGAAAGGTCGGCGCCGAACTCGTCGCTCTCGAAGTAATAGAGGGAGGTTTTTCCGCTCTCGTCCCGGCCGGTATGGTCGCTATACGTCGTCGATCCCTTGAAACCCGACATTCGGCTGGAAGCCTTCTCCGCGTCGATGCCGACGGCCAGGAAGGGGAGGACGAGGTATTCGGCGCCGAGAGTCCAGTAGCCGCCCAGGCTCTCGGAACGGAACGTCGTTTCCCGCTTGAACCAGTAACGGTAGTCCTCTTTGGCCGTCTTGAACAGGGCTTCGTAGCTTTCCTCGGTCCGGTAGCGGGCGAAGACCAGGTGGCGGCCGATGCCGGCCGTCAGGCGCAGGTTGTTCCAGACGGGTAGCGTGAAGCTCAGTCCGAAACGGAGCGGAACGGCCTTGATGTCGTTGAGAAGGCCGTCGGTCTCGACGTGGTTGCCGGTCGCGTCCTGGAAACGGACCTGGCCGGTCGCTGCGCCGCTGACGGACGAGCCGGCCAGGTCGAGCGCAAGCCCCGCGAACACCGGGAAGCGGACCTCGATTTCCCAGCTCGAGCCGAGCCGGGGCGGCTCGAACGCGCCCTGAACGGTCCCGCCGTATCTGGCCCCGTACGACGTCCAGAGGGCGTTGTACGACGTCAGCCAGGCTTGGATGTCGCCTTCGGGCGCGGCGTAGGTCTTCAAGTTGAATCGGACGCTGACCCGCTCGGCTCGCAGCGGCGGGCCGGCGGCTAGGACGGCCAGGACGAGTGTCGCGGCGATCCCTCCGCGTCGGCGCGCATCGGATTTCATGACCTTATTCTTCCATACTCGGCGAGAAATTTCCAGCGTCGGTCCCGGGTTCGCCTCCCTCGGCGAGAGCCGGGACGCGGAGGACGATGCGGGTTCCCGCCGCCGGCCGGCTCGAGGCTTCG
>JAFGBC010000036.1 GCA_016933355.1 Candidatus Aminicenantota bacterium | reverse complement strand
GAACCGGACGCGGTTCAGGCCGTAATTGACGGCGTATTTGAGCTTGAGGCCCGCCATCGCGTCGGTCAAGCCGAGCCGGGGCAGGAGGGAGAGCAGGAGGAATCCGTGGGCGATCGTCGCGCCCAGCGGCCCCTTCCGGGCCCGCTCCGGGTCGACGTGAATCCACTGGCGGTCCTCGGTGCATTCGGCGAAGGCGTCGATCCGGGCCTGGTCGACGCGAAGCCAGTCCGACAAGGCGATCTCGCGGCCGACGAGGGCTTGGAGCTTCGCGGCGCGTCCGAGTCCGAACATGATCTCCCTCCACGCGGCCCCTACATTAATCCCGCGCGGATACGGCGTCAAGGCTCTTTTGAGACCGCGGAATAGGTCAAGGATTGGAGGGAGAGGCGATGGCTGCCGCCCTCAGCACCCGCACCCCGGCCCTCACGGAACCTCTCGCAGATCACGCCATTTCAGGGGCGGTTCTTTTCAGGTTCCATGAGGACGTCGGTTCCCATCGGTTATGACGGGAGGCCCCCTTCCGCTACGGGGGCTTGAAGGGCGGAAACCATCGCCTCTCCTTCGCTTTGACCTTTTCTGTGTGTGTCCTCGCGCGACCCGGGTCATTCGGGTAGCCGGAGCGGGGCGATTCCTTTAGAATAAGGGGCATGATAAAAGACGGCGGACGGCTGCGGCGGACGGTGTTCTTGGTCACGGCGATTTTCCTTGTTTCGGCCGGAGCGGTTTTGACGGGAGGGATGTCTGGGGCGCAGGCGGACGTCGAGCGCTGGTACATCGTCCGAGTCGGGGGCCAGGACGTCGGATACGTCCGTGAGACGACCTCGTCGAAGCCCGGCGGGCGCCGGGCCGAAGACGCCGTCCTCGAGAGCGCTTCGGAGATGAAGGTCGTCCTCAACCGCCTGGGGGCCAAAGTCGAGATGTCCGTCGTGACCGGCTCCGAGGAAACCGCGTCCGGTCAACTAAAGCGCTTGGGCTTCGACCTCAAGGCGTCGGCCCTGACGATGAGGACCGAGGCCGAGATCAAAGACGGCGCGATCGAAATCACGTCCGGCACGGGCGGGACGTCCTTCGCAAGAACGCTGCCCTTCAGCGGCGAGCTGCTCGGCCCCGAGGGGATCCGGCTCCGGAGCCGGGACGGGCTTCGCTCTCCCGGCGACAGGGTCGAATACCGGACCTTCGAGCCTTCCGTGGGCAAGATCGTTACGGCCGTCCGCGTTTTGGTCGGCCGGGAGGTCCTGAGCCTCGACGGCATGGACATGCCCTCCCTCAAGGTCGAGGAGACGAACGACATCCAGCCCGTCAAGCGAACCTATTGGCTCGCCGAGGACGGCGAGGTCCTTAAGGACGAGGAGCCTGGGCCGTTCGGCCTGATGGAGGTCGTCCGAACCGATCGGGCCAAAGCCCTGGCCGCCGCGGCCGGGGGCGAACTCCCGGCCGAAGCCTACGCGCAGACCCTGCTCAAAACCGGCGTCCGCCTCCCCCGCCCCCGCGACATCGAGTACCTCAAGCTCCGCCTCGTCCAGCGGAGGCCCGAGCTGGGCTGGCCTGAAATCCCGGGCGCGCGGCAGAAGGTCGTCGCCAAGACCGCGGCGACGCTCGACCTCGAAGTCCGGCGGGCCGGGTCCGTCCCGTCCGTCGCGCTCCCCGGCCCGAACGCGGTTGCGTCTCGAGCCTATCTCGAGCCGAACGCCTATCTCCAATCGAACGACCCGGAGCTCCGCGCCCAAGCCTCGGCCGTCGTCGGGAACGAGAAAGACGCCTGGCGGGCGGCCCTCAAGCTCCGGCGCTGGACGGCCGATCACATGACGTTCGACCTGGGCATCGCGATCGCGCCCTCGGTCGAGATCTTCAAGAACCGGCGCGGGACCTGCGTGGGCTATGCGACCATGCTGGCGACGCTGACCCGCGCGGCCGGGATTCCCTCCCGCCTCGTGATGGGATACGCCTATGTCCTGGGGATGTTCGGCGGCCACGCCTGGACGGAGGTCCTGATCGGCGGCGACTGGATCGCCCTCGACGCCGCGCTCCCCGGAGCCGGCGCGGCCGATGCCGCCCGCTTTCATCTCGGAGAATCCACGCTGGCCGAAGGCGCGGGCGCCTTGGCGATCAGCGGCCAGCAGGTCATGGGGTTCATCGACCTCAAGGTCCTGGCCTATCGCCTCGAAGGCGGGACGACGGTCGAGGTCCCCGACGGCGCCGCGCCGTTCTTCGTCGCGGGCGACGTCTATCGGAATCCGTGGCTGGGGCTCGAGGTTCTCAAGCCGTCGGGTTTCTCGTTCGGCCGCTTGGACGCCGTTTGGCCGTCGACGCTCCTCGTCGAGATGAAGGGTCCGGACGGAAGCCGGCTCGAGCTCCACGAGGTTCCCGCCGCGCCTTGGCAAGAAGCCGAAACGGCCGGCAAGGACGTCCTGATGAGACTCGGCGTCGAAGGCGAGCCGAGGACGGAAACCATCAACGGAAGGGCCGTCATCATGATGTCCGGAGGAGCGGGCGCCGGCGCCGCGATCGTCGAACCGGGCGTCGTCTGGGCGTTCACGGCGAAGGGCTCGGCCGCGATCCGCGGCCTGTCCGTCGCCGTGAAAAGCCTCGTTTTCAGCCGATAGACAGCCGGCCCTTCCTCATCGACCGTTCCCCGGCTCTATTGACTTCGGGGAGAAGAATATATTTTGCATAATCCTTACTGCTCCCCGCGTACGGGCCGGGCGATAATGAAATATGGAGTCAATTACTTTTCGCCCGGCTTAGTTAAAAAAAGGATTATTGGCTCTTTCGTCGGCGATCGACGTGGATTTTCCGTGGCCGGGGAAGACCCTGGTCTCTCCGGGAAGGCCG
>JAFGBC010000176.1 GCA_016933355.1 Candidatus Aminicenantota bacterium | reverse complement strand
TTCATCCAACGGGCCGGCCCGAACCGCTCGGGCGCGAACTCGCGTCCCTGGAAGATCCGCTCGATCGATAATCCCGGGGACACACGACTTAATTCAATCGATTGCGCGTTATCTGAGCCGGCCCGGGCCGTGGGGGAATTAAGTCGTGTGTCCCCGGAATGTTTCAAGCGCCGTATTTTTATGTTGCGGAACCAGGCGGCGTCGGTATGGTCCTGAAGGCAGATATGGCCGTCGCGCTTGTCGGCGAAGCCGGCGATATCCTTGTACTTGCTGCGGGCTAGGAGCTCGTTCATCCGCGGCGCCCCCAGGTCGTAGAACAGGACCTTGACGCCGTTCAGCCAATGCTCGCCGTGGCCGCCCGCGAACACGATCCGCGCCCGGTTGAATTCGCCGACGGGCTCGAGCCGCTTCCCTTCCGGAGCGACGAGGTCGTAGAGCGCGGCGGCCGTCCGGTTCGGGCCGTTTTTCGCGTCCGGATGGCGCTCGTCGTCAAGGATCTGGTATTCGAAGCCGAGCGCCGCGCTGCGGGGCGGATTCGCGATGGACATCTCCTCCGAGACGTTGTATTTGACGCCGCTGTTCCCCCCGGGGCCGATCTTCCATTCGAAGACGAGCTCGAAATCCCGGAACGTCTCCACGGTCATGAGGTCGCCGCCTTCGATCGGCTGGCCGTCGGCCTGGAGCGGCACGTCGCCGCCGGGGACCTTCTTGATCGCCCCGTCCTCGATGACCCAGTGTTTCTCCGGAACGCCGTCCCGTCCCAGGCCCCGCCAGCCGGCGAAGGTCGCGCCGTCGAAAAGAAGGACCCAGCCCCGCGCTCGTTCCTCGACCGTCAGCCGGTTCGCCGGTCCCTCGAGGGCGGACGGCCAGGGAGCGTCTCTTCCGGCGCCGGCGAACAGGGCTCCGACAGCAAGGACGAGGAGGAACAGCGGATATCTCGGTGCCCGGGGTCGCATCATTCCTGGTCTCCTATCCGTCGTCTCGGGCCTAGTGTCCCTCAGCGAAGGCCCGGCGTCAACCCGGACCGTTGACAAACGCCGCCGACACTTGTAATCCATAGATGGAGACCCGAATCCAGCGAGGGAGTTTCATGCGTTTGATGAAGAGCCTGCTCATCGTCGCCCTGGCTTTATCGTCCGTCCTCCTTGGAGCCGAGGCGGACAGGCCGGGGAGCGTCCCGGACACCGATATGCTCTTGGACGTGGACCTCAACGGCGTCCGGCAGAAGATCCTGATCGAGTCCACGAACCTCCGCCGTCCCATCCTGCTCTGGCTCCACGGCGGTCCGGGGGCGTCGGAGATGTTCATCTCGCACTATTGCCTGAAAGGCCTGCTCCCCTATTTTACGATCGTGCACTGGGACCAGCGGGGAACGGCCCTGTCCTACGACGAGCGGATGAGCGCCGCGGACGTCTCCTTCGACAAGATTCTGGACGACGCCGTCCGGCTGACCGAATTCCTGAGGAGCATCTACCGTCAGGACAAGATCTTCCTTCTCGGGCACTCGTTCGGGAGCGTCCTGGGGATCCATCTCGCCGACAGGCATCCGGAGTATTACGCCGCTTACATCGGGATGGGCCAAGTCGTCGACGACGGGCGGTCGCGCGGAATAACCTACGATTGGCTCAAAACCGAGATCGCCAAAAGGAACGGCGCGGAGGGACTGGCGCGACTGACCGATCCCGACAACATCCCCAGGGAGCTCATCGAAAAATACCGCGGGATCTATTTCAAGGGCAAGACCCTGTTCGACGTCATCAAGGAATCGCCGCGCTATTATCCGGGCTATCTGGACCTCTATCGGACGTCGATGAATTTCGTGCGCGACGCCCTCGCCAAGAGCCAATCCGTCTCCGAAAAGAACATCTTCCGGGACATCCGCAAGCTCGACGTCCCCGTCTACTTTTTCGAGGGCCGGCACGACCGGGTCGCCGCCTGCGCGCCCGAGCTGGTCGTCGAATACTGCGGCCTTCTCGAGGCGCCCAGGAAAGAAATCGTCTGGTTCGAGGAATCGGCCCATCATCCGAATATCGACGAGCCGGAGAGATTCCAGAGGGCCATCATCGACAAGATCTATAAGGAGAAGGCTGGGAGGGGCGCCCTCCGGCGCCCGGCCGCCGCGCCCCTCCCCGTCCGGCGGGCGACCTCGGACCAGCTCCTCGATACTTACAAACCGGCGCTCGTTAAGATCTTCGAGCTCCAGACCCGGTTGAAACCCCTTCACCCGGCCCTGGCCAAGGTCTATCCCGTGGCCGTCGTCGAGAACGGCCTGTTTCACGTCTTCGAGCCCGACCCGGCGCAGCGAACCTATCGCCTGGCTCTGACCGCGCCCGACACCATGAGCGTCCCGCCCGGCGTCCGGGCAGCCATGCCGCTCGGGTTCTGGGGGAATCGCATGGCCTGCGTCGTGACCGGCGAGGTTTTCGACGAGCCCGACGGCTATGTTACGATCCTTCACGAGTTCGTTCATTGCAGCCAGTGGGAGGGGTGTGAGCGCAAGCTCAAAGACGGCCTGTCGATCCATCGCGCCGCTATGAGCAAGAACGATTTCATGTGGGAGCTGCAATATCCCTTCCCCTACGCCGATCCCGAGTTCCGCAGGATCTATAAAAGCCTGATCGCGACCTGGGACAACGATTTCGAGGAGGAAGCCGACGCTCTGCGCGCGGAATTGAAAGCGTCTCTGTCGCCCCAGGACTGGGAATACCTGACCTGGCAGGAGTGGAAGGAGGGGCTGGCCCGCTGGCTGGAGAACCGGATCCGCGCCGTCCTGGGTTTCGCCGAGAACGTGGGCGGCGAACCGCCCCCCTTCGACCGGGTGACCTTCTATCGAGGCGGCGACGGCCTCATCCGCTACCTCGAGCGCCGCGAGCCGGGCATCGCCGCCGACATCGAGAAGCTCTACCGGGCGATCTCTCAAAAAGGGCTGGCGCCCGGGCGGATTCACGGTATATAACGGACATATGCCCGTTCGCACCAAGGAGGAGACCGCCATGAAATCCCTCTCCCGCCGCGAATTCCTGGGGACGACCGGCAAGGCGTCGGCCGCGACCGCGCTCTTCGGCGTCGGCGCCTCGGCCGCCGCGGAGGGATCCGGGCCGGACACGGCGCCGGCCAGCGACAGGGTCCGAATCGGGATCATCGGCTACGGGGGCATGGGCTCGGCCAACATGGCCGACGTCCTGCGCCTTCCCGACGCCGACGTCGTCGCCGTCGCCGATGTCGACGAGGCGCGCCTGGCCGGCGGCCTCAAGACGGTCATGGAGGCCCGGGGCCGGGCGCCGGCCGTCTTCCGCGATTTCCGCAAGCTCCTCGAGCGCAAGGACATCGACGCCGTGGTCGTCTCGACGCCCGACCACTGGCACGCCCTGGCGACGATCTTCGCCTGCCAGGCGGGGAAAGACGTCTATGTCGAAAAGCCCATGGCGACGACGATCGCCGAGGGCCGGGCCATGGTCTCGGCCGCCCGCCGCTTCAACCGCGTCGTCCAGGTCGGGACCCAGCAGCGGAGCTCCGGCTTTTTCCAGGACGCGGTCGCCTTCGTCACGTCGGGCGCCCTGGGCCGAATCCGGATGGCCCGGGCCTGGGCTTACCTCGACTGGAAGGGCGACCTCGGTAACCCGCCCGATCAGGCCGCGCCGGCCTCCGTCGACTACGACATGTGGCTCGGCCCGGCGCCGGACCGCCCCTTCAACCCGATGCGCTTCCACCACAACTTCCGCTGGTTCTGGGACTACTCGGGCGGGCTGCTGACGGACTGGGGCGCCCACATGACCGACGTCGTCATGTGGGCCATGGGCGAGACGCCGCTCGGCGCGTCCTCGATCGGGGGCAAGTTCGGGTTCGCCGACATCCGCGAGACGCCCGACACCCAGCAGGCGCTCGTCGAGTTCCCGACCTTCTCGCTCGTCTGGGAGCACATGATCGGCTGCGGTCAGGGCCCCTGGCAGAGGGAGCACGGCGTCGAGTTCCACGGCGCGAACGGCATCCTCGTCGTCGACCGCGGCGGCTGGGAAGTCCACGCCGAGACGGACAAGCTCGCCCAGCCCGATCGCGTCTTCCGCATGATGCCGCGGCCGCGCGAGACGGGCTCGAGCGACTTCCATCTCGCGCACGTCCGGAATTTCGTAAGCTGCGTCAAGTCGCGCGAGAAGCCCGCGGCCGACGTCGAGACCGGCCACGCCTCCCTCATCCCCAGCCATCTCGCCAACATCGCCTACCGGACGAAACGCCGGATCAGATGGGATGCGGCGTCCGAGACCTGCGTCGGCGACGCCGAGGCTCAGGCCCTGGTCAGCCGGAAATACCGGGCCCCCTGGGCGCTTCCCGCCCTTTAATTAAGGAAGGGCGCGAAAGAATCAAGTATGGTGTCCCCGGAATTATTCGGAGGGAAAATGACGACGCGAAGGGATTTCATCAAGAGGGCGGGGTTCGGCGCCGGCGCGGCGCTCGCGGCTGCAACGGGTAGGCTGGAGTCCTGGAACAACGGCTCAATCAAGCGAGCCGGAAATGAGGCTACATCCAAGAGAGCGAGCGAAAACGCGGCGGGACGGGAAGCCGTCGCACGGATTCCCTTCACTTTAGGCCTGGCGTCCTACACCTTCCGCGCCTTCGACATCGACCAAACGATCGCCCTGACGTTGCGCCTCGGCCTGAAGGCGATCGCGCTCAAAAGCTTCCACTTGCCGCTCGAGGCTCCGCTCGACGCGGTCAAGGCGGCGGGCGACAAGGTCCGGGCGGCCGGGCTCGACCTCTACGGGTGCGGCGTCGTCTATATGAAGAGCGAAGCCGAGATCAGGCAGGCGTTCGAATACGCGAAGGCCGCCGGCATGGGGCTCATCATCGGCGTCCCGGAGCACGAGCTTCTCCCCCGGGTCGAGAAGGCCGTCCAGGCTTACGGCGTCAAGCTCGCTCTTCACAACCACGGCCCCAGCGATAAGGTCTATCCGACGCCGGAGAGCGCCTACGCGCGCATCCGCGGCCTCGACCCGCGCATCGGGCTCTGCCTCGACACCGGGCACGCGACGCGGAGCGGGCTCGACGCGGGTGCCGAGATCGAGAAATACTTCGACCGCGTCCTCGACGTCCACATCAAGGACGTAACTTCGGCCGACGTCCGGGGCGGGCCGATCGAGATCGGCCGCGGCGTCATGGACATCCCCAAGATCCTGCGCGCGCTCGTCCGCCTCGGCTACGCCGCCAAGGTCGGCCTCGAGTACGAAAAGGACGAAAAGGATCCGCTTCCGGGCGCGGCCGAATCGATCGGCTACGTGAGAGGTGTCCTGGCCTCGCTATGATCGAGGGCGTCGCTTACGCGCGGGCCGGGCTCCTCGGCAACCCTTCAGACAACTGCTTCGGCAAGATCGTGGCCGTGAGCGTCCGCGATTTCTCGGCCCGGGTCACGCTCGAGAAGAGCGACCGCCTCGCGATCCTGTCCGCGGCCGACGACACGGACGATTACGCGAGCTACGCCGAATTCGTCGAGCGAACGCGACTCTACGGCTACGAGGGCGGAACGCGGCTCCTCAAAGCCCTCCTCCGCGTCTTCTGGGACTATTGCCGCGAACGGAACGTCGGGATCCCCTCGCAAAACTTCACGCTCCGCTACGCCTCGGCCATCCCCCGACAGGTCGGCCTGGGCGGATCGAGCGCGCTCATCACGGCCGGGCTCCGGGCGCTGACGGCTTTCGGCGGGGGCCGCATCCCGCT
>JAFGBC010000175.1 GCA_016933355.1 Candidatus Aminicenantota bacterium | reverse complement strand
GGCATCAGCCTCAGCGTCGAGGAGGGGACGATCTTCGGCTATCTCGGCCCGAACGGGGCCGGCAAGACGACGACCCTCAAGACCGTCCTCGGCCTCATCTTCCCCGACCGCGGGGAGATCCGGATCTTCGGGAAATCCCACCTCGCCCCCAAGGCCCGGGCCCGGATCGGGTTCCTCCCCGAGAATCCCTATTTTTACGACTACCTGACCGCCGCCGAGTTCCTCGACTTCTACGGGCGCCTGTTCGGCCTGCCGAAAGACGTCCGGACCGAGAGGGCCCGCGCCTTGCTCCGGCGCGTCGGCCTGGAGCGGGCCGCCGACCTCCAGCTCCGCAAGTTCTCGCGGGGCATGCTCCAGCGGATCGGTCTGGCCCAGGCCCTGATCAACGACCCGGCCTTCGTCGTCCTGGACGAGCCGCTGGGCGGCCTCGACCCGATCGGCCGCAAGGAGATCCGCGACCTGATCGTCCAATTTAAGGCCGAGGGAAAAACCGTCCTCCTCTCCTCCCACATCCTCCAGGACATCGAAATGATCTGCGACCGGGTCGCCGTCATCGTCGACGGCCGCATCCTCAACCAGGGGCCTCTCGACCGGCTCGTCTCCGAGAAGGTCCTCTTCACCGAGATCGCCCTGTCCGGGATCGACCCCGGCCGGCTGTCCGGGCTGGGCGACATCGTCTCCGTCCCCGGCGAGCGCATCCTCCTCAAGGTCTACGACGCGGACAAGGTCGAGCGCGTCCTGGACCTCGTCCGCTCCGGTCCGGGCCGCCTCCACTCCCTGATCCCCCGGACCGAAACCCTGGAAGACCTCTTCGTCGGGATGGTCAAAGGCCAATGACGATCCGCGCCATCGCCCTCAACACCTTCAAGGAAGCCGTCCGCGATCGGATCCTGTACCTGATCGCCTTCTTCGGGGCGGGGGCGATCGTCCTCTCCCGCGTCCTGGCCCTGCTGACCGTCGGCGACCGCCTCAAGATCATCAAGGACGTCGGCTTGGCCTCGCTCTCGATCTTCGGGACGCTCATGGCCGTCCTGATCGGGACGGGGCTCGTCTACAAGGAGATCGACAAGAAGACGATCTTCACCCTCCTCTCCAAGCCGATCAGCCGGGCCGCCTTCCTGGTCGGGAAGTTCGCGGGCCTGGTCCTGACCCTGGCCGTCATGCTCGGGCTGATGAGCCTCCTTTTCCTCGTCATCCTCTTCTTCCACAGCTTCCGGATCGAAGCCGCCCTCCTGGTCGCCATCCTCTATATCTTCGTCGAGCTCGTCCTGATCACGGCCGTCGCCATCCTCTTTTCCTGCTTCTCAACGCCCATCCTGAGCTCGATCTTCACCCTGTCCTTCTTCCTGATCGGGCACGCCTCCTGGGGCCTGAAAACCCTGATCGTGAAGATCCCGCCCGGCCTGGGACGGACGCTGGCCAAGGGGCTGTTCCTCCTGCTTCCCGACCTGGAAGCCCTGAACTTCAAGACCGAAGTCGTCCACGGCATCGCCATCCCGCCGGCCGCTCTTCTCAACGGCCTCCTCTACGCCGCGTGCTACACGGCCTTCGCCCTGGCCCTGGCCGTCCTCGTCTTCCGCAAGCGGGATTTCATCTGACGCCATGAGGAAGCCGGTCGCCGCGCTCCTGGCCCTCGTCCTCGCCCTGGGCGGCTTCGCCGGGCTCAAGCTCCGCGCCGAGCGGACGATCGAGCGGGCCAAGGTCCCGGGCGGTTCGATCATCTACCTCCCGTCGGGGAAATTCCTCCGCTACGCGGCCCTCGGCTACACGAACTTGGCCGCCGACCTCATCTTCCTGTGGGCCATCCAGTACTTCAGCAACACGGCCGTCCCGGGCCGCTTCCGCTACGTCGACCACGTCTTCGCCGTCATCGCCGAGCTCGACCCGCGCTACCTCGACCCCTACGAGATCGGGGCCCTGATCGCGATCGCCGACGCCGGCGACCCGGCCACGGCCTTCACCATCCTGGACCGGGGTCTGGCTAAGAACCCGGAGCAATGGCTGTTCCCCTACGAGGCCGGCCACCTCGCCCAGCTCTCGCTCAAGGACTACCAGCTGGCCCGGCGTTATTACCGGAAGGTCATGGACATCCCCGGCTCGCCCGAGATCGCCAAGCGTCTCTATGCCAACGCGGCCTACAAGCAGATGGATTACCGTACGGCCTGGGAGAGCTGGATGGAGGTCTACCGGACGGCCAAAGACGAGCGAATCCGGAAGTTCGCCGAAAACCACCTCTACCAGGTCAAGGGGACCGTCGACAAGATCGCGCTCTATGAGGCCGTCATGAAGTTCAAGGAGCGCACCGGACGCCTGCCGCGCGAACTGAACGAGCTTGTCGGGGCCGGGCTTGTCCGCGAGATTCCCAAGGACTACGACGGCGGCGACTACCTCTATGACCCCGAGACGGGGCAGGTCCGGGTGCCGAAGAGCCCATGGAAGCGCTGACCGTCCTCCTTATCGGGCTGTGCGTCGGAAGCTTCCTGAACGTCGTCATCCACCGCGTCCCCCAGGGGATGAGCCTCGTCCGGCCGCCCTCGACCTGCCCCCGCTGCCGGAAAGAGATCAAGCCCTACGACAACATCCCGGTCCTTTCCTTCCTGCTCCTCGGCGGGAAGTGCCGATTCTGCCGGGCCCCGATCTCCTGGCGCTACCCGCTGGTCGAGCTCGCGACCGCCCTGACCTTCGTCCTCCTCTGGCGCCGCTTCGGCCTCGGGCCCGAGTTCTTCGCCGGCTGCGTCTTCAGCGCCGCCCTGATCGCCCTGAGCGTCATCGATTTCTATCACCAGATCCTGCCCGAGGTCATCACGCTGCCCCTGATCGGGCTCGCCCTGGGCTGGTCCTTCTTCCGGCCCGGCTTCGGGATCGGGCCGGCTTTACTGGGGGCTGGGGTGGGCGCCGGGTTCCTCCTCCTGATCTACGGGATCTACTACCTCGTTCGCAAGCGGGAGGGTCTGGGCTTGGGGGACGTGACGCTCCTCATCCTGATCGGCGCCTTTCTGGGCTGGCGGCTCGTCATCCTGACCCTCGTCCTGGCCTCGTTCGCGGGCGCTCTGGTCGGCATCTTTCTTCTCTCCGTCCGCAAGAAAGGCCTCCAGCACGCCCTCCCCTTCGGGACCTTCCTGGGCCCGGCCGCCGTCGCAGCCCTGCTCTGGGGCGACCGGATCATCACCGCCTACCTGGGAATGTTCCCGAAATAGCCGGTCCTTCTCCGAATCCCGGGAATTCTTGGAAAAGCTCTCGTGGCGATAGACATCCCCCTTTGTCCCCCGGCCCCCGGGAACCGGTCCCGACGGTTCCCCTCGGTTATGACAAGAGGCCCCCTCCCGCTACGGGGGTCTTCAGGGGGACGTCTATCGCCTTTGTTGACATGCGAATCCCCAACCATTGGAGAAGCGCCAATTATTTCCGGGGAGAGAAGACATAATTCGAGACGCGTAATCCCCAGGCCCGGTTAACCCTATCTCATAATCAAGTCGTGTGTCCCTAGAATTGGAATTATGATATTCTTTAGGACATGCCGGCTGAGAAGAAAACGGCCCTGACGGCGATCGCCGTCGTCTT